>JAPPKQ010000146.1 GCA_028819945.1 bacterium
GCGTTGGCGCGGGCGCCGGCTGCGCCTGCTCCACGGGCGGCAGGGGCCCGGGCGCCGGCGGCGGCTCGAACGCCGTGGTGGTCGGCGCCTCGGTGACCTCCGCCGTGGTGTCGGTGGTCTGCTGGTCGCCTTCGGTCGATTCCTCGTCGTCCGCGCACTGGCTCAGGAGCAGCGCACCGACGGCCAGGATGGCAGCCAGCCTTACGGTTCGCGGCGCCCGAGGAGGGGGAACCTGCTTGCGGCCGCGGCGGCCCTGCAAACCGGATTCGCCGGTCGCGCGGGCGCGGCTCGGCACCATTGGTCTGATCGAGTCCCAGATCACGGCCCTACGCTATCCGGCCCCGTCGACTCTCCGAGTGATACCCGGCACGGTCGAGCACACTCTCGGTGCAGCGGTGGATCGGGGGGCTGGACCCGTCGGCGGAGGGCCATGGCGGGCTGCTCGCGAACCTCGTCCCGCGGGACGGGAACCTATGCCGAGCGGCGACTTCGAGTCCAGTTGTCCGCCGCCACCGCCACGAGGATCACGCTGCCCTGGATGAGCCGCTGGATTATCGGGTCGATCTGGTGCAGGTTGAACCCGTTCAGCATGAAGGCGGTGAAGAAGGCGCCGAACACGGTGCGCCAGACGGCGCCCTCGCCCCCGGAGATCGACGTGCCCCCGACGATGACCGCCGTAAGGACCGCGAAGACGAAGCTGAAGTCGTCACTGGGCTGCGCGGTGAGCGTCTTGGAGGCCGACAGGGCTCCGGCCAGACCCGCCGCCGCTCCCGTGAGCAGGAAGGACGTCAGAACGATTCCCTCCACGCGCACGCCCGCCAGGCGTGCCGCCTCGGGGTTGCCGCCGGCGGCGAAGACGTGCCGGCCGAAACGGGTGCGCTCCAGCAGCACCCAGAACACCACGACGACGGCCACGGCGATCCAGGTGGCGTTCGTCACGCCGGCCGACCGTCCCCGCGCCAGCTGGGAGAAATCGCGGTCGCTGATCCTGATGATGCTGCGCTCGGACAGCAGGAAGCCCACCCCGTAGAACACGAACGACGTCGCCAGCGTGGCGATGAACGAGTTGATGCGCACCCAGGCCACGACGACTCCGTTGAGCAGCCCGACGGCCGCGCCGATGGCGACCCCGCCGGCGATGGCGGCGACCGCCGAGCCCGACTCGTTGACGATGAGGGCGGTGACAATTGCGGCGTTGATGTGGCTCGCCGAGACCGAGATGTCGAAGTGGCCGCTTATCAGCGTCAGGGTCAGGGCGGATCCGGCGATCAGCAGCAGAGCCTGCTGGTCGAGCACGTTGCGGAGGTTCGCGGCCGTGAGGAACACGTCGCTGGTCCGGCTGAGCAGCACGAACAGTGCGACCGTGACCCAGACGATGCCGAAGTCGGCGGCGCGCAGCCTCCGGACCCGCCGCACGGCAGTCCCGCTGCCCGGACTCATGCCGCCGCCCCGAAGGCCAGCTCCATGACTTCGGTGCGGGTCGCCGCCGCTCCGTCCAACTCCCCCACTAGGCGGCCGCCCCGCATCACCAGGATCCGGTGCGCCAGGCCAAGCACCTCCTCCAACTCCGACGAGACCACGAGCACGGCCATGCCCTCGGCCGCCAGGCTCACGAGCACATCGTAGATGCCGCGTTTGGCCCCGACGTCAACGCCCCGCGTCGGCTCGTCGGCCAGGAAGAGGCGCGGGCGACCCACCAGCCAGCGGGCGAACAGCGACTTCTGCTGGTTCCCGCCGGAGAGCTCCGCCATCACCGAGGCGATGGTGGCCCCTGTGAGACCGACTGCGGTCGTGGCACGGTCGGCCTCGACCCGCTCGCCGCCGGTGCGAACGAACCCGCCGGCGGTGACGAACCTGCCCAGATGCGGCAGCGTCACGTTCTCGCGCACCGAGCGGCGCGGCAGCAGTCCGTGAGCCTTGCGGGACTCCGGAACCATCGCGACGCCGTCGCGGATGGCCCGGCGCGGCGAGCGCGGCTCGTAGGGCCGGCCGTCCAAGGTCATCGAACCGGCGGTGGCGCGGTCCGCGCCGAAGATGCAGCGCAGCACCTCGCTGCGACCCGAGCCGACCAGACCGGCGAGAGTGACGATCTCCCCGGCGCGCACTTCGAGGTCGACGTCCTCGAAGGATCCCGCCCGCGACAGCCCCCGCGCCCGCAGGACGACCGGAGCGGGCAGATCCCGGGGCCGTCGCGTCGGGAAGGCGGCCTCGATGGCCCTGCCGACGATGCCCTCGATCAGTGTCCGCCGGTTCTCGTCGGCGGCCGGGCCGCTGCGGATGACCCGCCCGTCACGCAGGATCGTGACGTCGTCGGCCACGGCCAGCACCTCGTCGAGGAAGTGCGACACGTAGACGACCGTCACCCCGCGCTCTGCGAGGGAGCGGACCGTGCGGCGCAGCGCCACGGCCTGTTCGCTGGTGAGCCGCGCCGTCGGCTCGTCCATGACGATGAGTTCGGCGCGGCGAGCCAGCGCTCGCAGGATTTCCACCTTCTGCTGCTCGGCCACCGCCAGCCGGCCGACGTTGGCGTCGGGCTCGGCACCGATGCCGTACTCCGCCACCAGTTCCGCGAAGCGGTCGGCGGCGGCGCGCACGAACGGCCCGCGGCGCGACTCGATCCCCAGGAACACGTTGTCGATGACCGAACGAGACGGCACCAGGGACAGTTCCTGGGCCACCATCGTGATGCCCCTGTCCAGTGCCGCGCGCGGGGAGCGGAAGGCTGTCTCCGCGCCGTGCAGGAGCAGCCGCCCGGCGTCGGGCGTCAGGACGCCTGCGAGGATCTTGCCCGCGGTGGACTTGCCCGCGCCGTTCTCGCCGACGAAGGCGTGCACTGTGCCGGCACGGACCGAGATGTCGACAGAGTCGAGAGCGACGGTGCCACCGAACCGCTTGGTGACACCGCGCAACTCGACGTGCGTCTGGGAACTGCCGGCTGGAACTATCCCGCCCACTCCGCTTCGAAGTCATCGGCATTGTGCTGGAACATCAGGCCGCCGTGGGGCACCGAGAGTGCCGGGTCGACACCACCGGTGTCGGTCCCGGCCAGAGCCGCCACCATAGCCTCCATAGCCAGCCGACCTTCGGTATAGGGCGCCCCGAAGAGTCCGCCGTACCAGCGCCCGTCCTGCACCGCCTCCACGGCGTAGCTGCTCCCGCCGAAACCGACGATGCGCACGTCGTCCATGCCGGCCTCGGAGAGCGCGATCTCCGCACCCTGCATGGACTGATCCGCCCCGACCACGACGTGAATGTCAGGGGTTGAGACGATGATGTCCTGCATCGCCGCGAGCCCGACATCAGGGCCGAGGTACTGACCTTCGGCCTCGGCCACCACGTTGACGTTCGAGCCGGCGGTGGCGCTGTCCCAGCCTTGGCGGACGGCCTCGTCGAGCGGGATCCCGCGGATACCGTAGAAGTACACCACGTTGCACGAGTCATAGTCCGCGCACGTCTCCACGGTGATCTGACCGATCCGCTGGCCGCGTACGAACGGTGGCTCGAAGACGGCGGCGGCGACGCCGGGCACTTGGGGCTCGACATCGCTGAAGTCCTCGCCGACCACCTGGTTCAGGATGACCACCTCGATCCCGGCGGCCAGAGCGTCCTCGACGTCGGGGATCGACCCGGCGCCGACCAACGAGACAAGGATTATGCCTTCGTAGCGGCCGGCGGCGATAGCGTCCTGGAACTGCTGCTGCTGCAGCGTGGCGTTGAACTGCGCGTCGAACTCGACGATCTCGATGTTGTTCGCGGCCGCGACGGTCTCCATCGCCGCCTTCGACTCGGCCAGCCAGGTGTTGGCGCTGCTGGCCGAGAGATAGGCGACCTCGGCGGGCTCAGCGGGCTCGGCCGGCGGAGGCGGCGGCTCGGGGGCAGCCGCAGGGGGTTCGGGCGCGGGCTCGGGGGCCGGCGCAGCGGGTTCGGGCGCCGGAGGCTCCGGTGCCGGTTCGGGCGTCGCCTCCGGCGTCGGGGCGGGTGCGGGCGCTGCGGGCTCGGAATCGGAGTCGCCCCCGCAAGCCGCGGCCACCATGACGGAGGCGAGCAGTGAGACGGCGAGGATTCGCGTCCAGCCACCTCCCCGACGTGCCTTCCGGTCTCTGCTGTGGATCTCAGCCATTGCTGTGCTCCCTCCGTTGGGCGACGAGTGACCGTTCTCGAGGGCGATCGTAGGTATTGACCTGTCCCGGACCGGCTGGCCGGTTCGCCCAGCCATCCGCGCCTGCGTGTGCGAATTGCCCAGATCGAAGAGGATTACGGGACCGTCCGGCCGGCCCTCACCGGTTGATTCGCAGCACCCGGCACGCCAGCTGCAGCGAGAGCCTGATCTCCGGGTCGTCGAGGTGGATTCCCAGAACATCGGCCACCCGCCGCACCCGGTTGGAGACGGTGTTGCGATGGACACCGAGCCGATGCGCCGCCCCGGTCGTCGAGCAACTGGCGTCGAGATACGCCTCCAGCGTCTCCAGCAGGTCACCCTCGGTGTCCATCTCGAGGACCGGCTCGAGGACCGAGCCGGCGTAGCTGGTGAAGTCGTCGGAACTGAACCAGCCCAGGAGGACCCGCTGAACGCCGAGGCGGTCGATGTGCGCCACACCCGAGGGTTCGTGCGTGCAGGCATTTGCGATGACCGACGCCTCGGCGGCCTCGATCAGCGAGCGGCGCAACCCCGCAGGCTCGAGGTAAGGACGACCGACGCCCCCGTGGGCCCGCAGCCCCGAGTGGGCGGCGGTGAATCCGGCCAGCGCGGCGGCCAAGTCCGCGACGACGTGGCTGTAGGACTCGGGCGGCGGCTCGGCCACCTCGGTCGTCCAGCCGCTCCAACCGTCGTTGCGCTCCACGAGCGGCCCCTCGATCCCCGCAGCAGCCAGCCGGTCGCTCAACTCGGCGTGCAGGTCCACGATCCGGCCCGGATCGGCATGGCCTCGCAGCTTGACGTGCAGACCGGTGTTCCACCCCGAGGCGCTCCAGCCCAACTCCACCAGTTGGCTCTGCAGGTCTCGCTCGGGTACCTCGCCGGCGTGCATGATCTCGTTCAGCACGGCGATGCGCCGCCGGGCGTCCCGCTCGGCACGCACCCGCCCCGAGCCGAGCAGCGCCGCTAGGTACCAGGAGCCGAGTTGAAGCAGCGACCGCAGGAGCCGCTGCGAGCTGCCCGAGCGGAGCGACTCGGCGACCAGCCAGTAGCTGACCTGTTCGCCGGGCACCAGCATGATCGAGGTGCTGTGCAACGCCGCCCGCGTAGAGTGATCGATGAGGTAGTCCCCGGCGCCGGCGAGACGCCGATCCCCGATATCGATGCCGGTGCCGGCCACCGGCCTGCGGTCTTGGCCTATCAGGCACACGGGCGTTTGCGCCGCCTCGCCGAGGAACTCCAGGAACGTCTCGGGGTCGGCGACGCGCATCTGCCGAAGTGAGGCCAGCAGGCGGTGCACTTCGGCCACGTACTCGACGTCCGGCACCCAGACCTCGGACCGCAGCCGGTGCGCCAACTCGATGACGTCGGCCTCGGCGACGATCACCAGCGGCAGGCCGAGCCGATTCGCCAGGCGCTCTGCGCCGACGTCGATCGCCGGATCGGGGTTCACCAGGACTAGCGCCACTGCTCCAGCTCCTGAGAGCACCTGAAGCGCCACGTCCACTTGGTAGAGGCGGTCGCCGATCACGGACGCGTCCAGGACGATGACGGAACCCTGCTCCGGGGGTGTCCGCGCGTCCACACGCGACCGCGGGACGATGTCGCTCACCGCTGCGTCGAGACCGCGCGCCCCGCCGATCAGGGTCGCCCGGCGCAGCGACCCGGACGCCAGCACCTGCCGCACAGTGGACGCCGGGGGACTCACCATCTGCCGGACCTCGGCGGCGCTCTGCGTGCAGTCCTCGCGCCGGCCGAACTCAAGCGGGCAGCCGGGCTCTGAGGAAGTCCAGCACGTTCCCGGCGGCGATGCGGGCGGCGCGCTCGGGGCCGAACCGGTCGACCAGCCTCCGGGCGAGCAGGGCGAAGTCGGCGGGAGCCTTGAGCTCCTCGATGTGAATGACATCCTCGGGCGCCAGGAGCAGCTGGCGCCCGAGGATCGGATCCACCTGCTCGATGAGATCTGCGCCGAAGTCGGCGCCGATCGCCACGGCCTCCGCGCCGACGACCGCCACGGCATGTTCCATGTGGTCGACGTACTGATCGATCGTCGGCGTCCCTGAGGC
Organism: bacterium; assembly: GCA_028819945.1. GTDB lineage: Bacteria > Actinomycetota > Acidimicrobiia > Acidimicrobiales > CATQHL01 > VXNF01. Next base: position 6,202 of record JAPPKQ010000146.1, read on the forward strand.
GGCCACGAAACGGCCGACGGCGTTCACGGCGATGAATCCGCCGGCGCCGGCCACGAGCCGCAACTCGTCGTCGGTGAGGTTGCGCGGGTGATCGCACAGCGCGCGGCACGACGAGTGCGACGCCACGAACGGCTCGGCGGCCACCTCGGCCAGGTGCGCCAGGCCGTGCGCCGACAGGTGGCTCACGTCCACGACCATCCCGAGCCGCTCCATCTCAGCCACGGCTTCGACGCCCAGGCTGGTCAGCCGGCCGCCGGTGTCTGTCTCGCCCACCCCGTCGGCCAGCATCGTCCGGCGGTTCCAGGTCAGGGAGGCCATCCGCACGCCGAGCCGCCACATGGTCTCGAGCATCGCCAGCGAGGATCCCACCGGCTCGGCGCCTTCCAGCGCCAGGAGCAGCGCGATGCGCCCGTCGCCGATGATCTCGTCGATGTCGCCGGCGGTCTCGACGATCCCCACGTCACCGCTGTGCAGCGCCGCGATCTCGCGGGCCAGCTCGATGATCTCGAGGGTGCGCCGCAGCGCGCCCTCGCCGAGGAACTGCGCCTCGGTGAAGATCGGCAACACCTGGAACACAACCCCGCCGGCGCGCAGCCCCGGCAGCCAGTCGTCGCCGAACGGATCCGACGCGCCGCGCTCGCGCCGATGCTGGCACCCGAGCAGCAGGTCGTTGTGGCAGTCGGCGACCGCCGGCGCGGCTGCAGGGGTGGCAGACACGGCGACCGGCGGCTCAGGCCAGCGGGCCCGCCGCCTTGACCATGACCCGGCATCCCCGGCCCGGTACGTAGGTCATCGGCACCTCGGTGACAGTGGTGATGCGGACGCGGTCGGGATTGGCGCCGGAACGCACTGCGGCATTCGCAGCCAGCTCGCGGGCGTCGTCCAGGCACTCCTCGCGGCTGGAGGAGTCGTAGCTGTAGACGCGGTCCACCGAGCCGGAGGCCTCGGCGATCCCGGCGCCGTAGGCGTTGGCCACCGACTGATGCCGGGGCCGGATCACCTCCGACACCCCCGGGACCGCATCGGGAATCAGGTGGGCGCCTCCACCGACCGCCAGTAGCGGGAGCTCCGCCCGCGTGGACTTCATCCGGTCGCTCATGATCGAGATCTGCTCGTCGACCCAGCCGATGGCCGAACGCACGAGGTCGCCGTCGATGCCCTGCACCAGGGCAGAATCGCCGAAACCGGTCATCCGGCCGGCGGCGAGGGAGACGTCCGACAGCGTGAGCACCCCGCCACCCACGCAGATCGCCTCGGTGGCGACCGCGTAGCCGACCGAGTCCGGGCCGATGCGCAGGTCACCTGCCCCGTTGCGCACGATGGTTCCCCCGCCGAGGCCCATCGAAATCAGGTCCGGCATGCGGAAGTTCGTCCGCACCCCGCCGACCTCCACCGCCGCGGAGGACTGCCTCGGGAAGCCGCCCACTAGGATTCCCGCGTCGGCGGACGTGCCGCCCACATCGATGACGATGGCGTCGTTCACAGCTGCCAGGGCGCAGGCGCCGCGCATCGAGTTGGTCGGCCCC
>JAPPKQ010000032.1 GCA_028819945.1 bacterium
CACGTGCACCGACGGCGACGGTACCGACAGCGACGGCTGGGACACGCCGACGCCGACGGACAATGACGGGACCGACAGCGACGGCTACGACACGCCGCTGACGAGCAACGACGGTGTCGACACGCCGACGCCGACCGACAATGACGGCACCGACAGCGACTTCTACGACACGCCGTCCACCGACAACGACGGCTACGCCACCCCGTGCACCGACTTCGACGGGTTCGACACGCCGACACCGACGGACAACGACGGCACCGACAGCGACGGCTACGACACGCCGACCACCGACGGCGACGGCATCGACACGCCGACACCGACGGACAATGACGGCACCGACAGTGACGGCTACGACACCCGTCGGCCACGGACCAGGACGGCATCGACACCCCCGAGGGATCGTCAGTCGCGCTCCTGCAGCAGGCGACCCTTCGCGACGACGACATCGACACGCCCACGCCCACCGACAATGACGGTACGGACTCCGACGGGATCGACACGACGGGGCAGTTGACCGACGAGAGCGAGGACAGCAGTGTCAGCAGCTGACGTGGTCGCCGCCGCCGTGCCGCTCCGGCCCCAGGTGGAGTTCCCCGCCGACGCCGCCCTGCCGGACCTGCCGAAGCTCTTCGATCCGGAATGGGTGGCCGAAGCGGCCCGCCCGGGGTTCCCGATCAGCGAGGTGGCGCCCAAGGAGATCTGGATCCGCCAGTTCAGTCACAGCCCCGGCCGCACCGCCACCGTCAGCTACATCGCCGAATGGCGCAAGGACGACTACATCGGCCCGGAGTTCTTCGCCGTCAAGCTCGACCGCGGCAAGCCCGCCGCCCTGTTCCAGTATCCGGACGACATCAACCTGCCGGGGCTGAAGCAGGCGGCCGATCCCGCCGCCGCCCTCCGACTGGTCCTCAGCCACGTCTTCGAGGTGCCGCGCCACGGCCGCCGCATCCTGCGGGTCGACATGGTGCGCTACCGGCCCGGTGACCGGGCGGTGCTGCGTCACCGGTTCAGCGGGCTGCGGTTCTACGTGAGGGTCGTGCGCCCGGAGGTGATCCCGCGCCTGCTGGCGGCCGTCGAAGTGGCCGAGCGGTCGGCCTTCGCCGGCCCCCGCCTCGCCGGCTGCTGGGCTACCGGCGGTGTCCTCTGGCTGCCAGAGATCGCCGGCGCGAACATGCGCCAGCAGATGCGGGACGGCGAGCCGCCCGAGACCGGACTCTTGTTGGACGGCCTCGAGAGCCTCTGGGCGCTGCCGGCCGAGACCAACGGCTGCCGCCCGTTCGACCTGGCCGGGGCCTACCGCAGGGCCGAACGCACCTTCCGCCACGTCCTGTGGGACGACGAGGCCGGCGGCCGCGCCCTGGCCGAGGCGACGCGCACGCTGCGCCCGTTCGTCGAGTCGTGGCAGCCGACCGCCATCGCCCACAACGACTTCTACGACGATCAGATGATCGTGCAGCCCGACGGCCGGGTGGCGCTGGTCGACCTCGAGGAGGTCGGCCCCGGCGACCCCATGCTCGACATCGGCAACATGCTCGCCCACCTGCGCTGGGCGGACCGCTTCGGCACCAGGCGCAAGAACGACGCAAGCGGCGCCTACCACCACCGCCTGCGAGAGGCCGCCCTCGACCGCTTCGCCTGGGACGAGCGGGAACTCGCCCTCCGCGAGGCCGTCTGCATCTTCCGGGTCTGCACCAACACCGTCCGCCACCCCAAACCCGACTGGCAGGCCAACACCATCGCCGGCCTCGACCTCGTCAACGAGACCCTGCCCTGACACCCGGCCCCAGATTCCGTCCCCGCCACCCCGCCGGGACAGCGCGTCCGGTACCAGGGCCGGCGGATCTCAACCCGCTCGCTCGAGACCTCGTCAGAGCCGGCGAGTACGCCCCCGTCGTCACAGCCGACGCTTTGCGGCATCGATGTCGCGCAACCTTCGACGGATCGACTCGAACTCCGCGCGGCTCGTCGGTTCGCTTCCGGCGAGTTCGTCCGGCGACCAGCGTGAGGCGATCCGCGTCAACTCCCCCCACAGGTACTGCGGCAAGGACAGCCCGGCCGTCTCGGCCCGCTCCCGCAACCGCTCTCTGACCGCGGGGTCGAGTCCCTCGAGGTTCAGATCCACGACCCAAACTTATGCCAGTCTGTCGCGCCGAGGATTCCAACGAGTCGCCTGGACTCCTGATCAGTCGATCAACGGTCTTCGGACTGCTCGCGACGACGGCCGCGGCGGGCCAGCAGGACTGTCACAGCGATCCAGCCGAGAGGACTGACCCCGAGCGCCACGCCGCCGGCGGGAGTGACTTCGACAGCAAGCCAGACAGCGCCCGCCACGACCCCGAGGATCATGACTGTCGTACACAGGATCAACACCACACTCGACGACAAGGTCTTGCGCTGCATTTCGTGCCGGTGGGTCGCGGCCTGCTCAGCCATCTTGAGGATGCGATCGCCGACTTCGGCGGAGATGTCGAAGTAGCCCCGAAGTTCCTCGGGTCGGGGCAACGGGCTTTCTCGCTGGTACATCGCGACTTGCACGTCCGCTGTCGCGGGCGGTTGGGGCGCGTCCGCGACCTCCTCGGGCCGGATCGGATGGTCGGTCACGTAGGTGAGGAAGACAGGGAGTAGCCAGCGTCGCTGCCGGCCTGCTCCAGCGGGTACCGGTTCATGGCACCTCGCAGGTCATCGCCAACCTCTTGCCAGACCTGTCGCAGGAACGCGTCGGCGTCGTCGTGCTCGGGCGACGTGAAGCTGCTCCCCAGCCACTGAGCCAACTCGGCGAGCAAAGGACCGCTGATGTTCCGGGCGGTAATGACGAGCAGCGTTTCCTTCATCGCCGGTCAGGGCCTTTCCGGTCGCGGTGGAGTGGGCAGGATAGCAACGGGGACGCCGCTCGGTTAATCGGCGGTCAAAGCACCAACCCGAACTTGATGGAGCCTCGAGCGGTCCATTGCGGTCCCCGAATCCATCCCGGTCGGCAATTGAAGAGCACTGCATGCAGCACTGGACGGACTTTACCACGATCTCTCTATCCGGCGATCCGCCGAGGGCTCGGCATGTCGTCGATAGCCGCCCCGAGGTGACTGTTGCCGATGCCGGCGGCGCACAATCTCGCTCGCAGCGTTACCAGACGGACGCCGAATTGCTTTGACAAAATGTAAAATCTGGTGTGTACTTGCGGGGTGGATCGGCTGTTGGCGGATGGAGAAGGGGGTTAGGCCCGTGGCCGACATGGGCTCGACCGGTGTGGCCGGAATGACTGAGGCGGACGGTCCGGCGGCGGGCGCACCGGGCTCGGCGCTGAGCGCGGCTGCCGGCGTGGAGGCGCCGGCGCGGCCCACCACCACCGGGCGCATCGGTGAGAGCGTTCCCCGCCCCGACGGCGTCCCCAAGACCACCGGGGGCTTCGCCTTCTCGTCTGACCTGTGGGCCGACGGCATGCTGTGGGGCCGGGCGCTGCGCTCGCCGCACCCTCACGCCCGCATCCGCTCCATCAACATCGCCGGTGCCCTGGCCGTCGGCGGCGTGCGGGCCGTGCTGACCGCCGACGACCTGCCCGGAACGGGCGTGTTCGGCATCGAGCACGCCGACCAGCCGGTCCTGGCCGCCGACGTCGTGCGCTACTGCGGCGAGCCGGTGGCCCTCGTGGCCGCCGACCACCCCGAGACCGCCCGCCTGGCCACCGAGGCGATCGTGGTGGACTACGAGCCGCTGGAGGCGGTCACCGACGCCGCCGCCGCCGCCGACGCCCCGCCCATCCACCCCGACGGCAACCTGTTCCGCCACATCCGCATCCGCCACGGCGACCCGCAGGCCACCGGCGACGTGGTCGTGGAGGGCGACTACGAGGTGGGCATGCAGGACCAGGCCTTCATGGGCACCGAGTCGGGCCTGGCGATGCCGACCGTCGACGGCGGCGTGGAGCTGTTCATCTCCACCCAGTGGCTGCACAACGACCAGCGCCAGATCGCCGAGGCGCTCGGTCTGGCGCCCGCCGACGTCCATCTCACCCTCGCCGGGGTGGGCGGGGCCTTCGGCGCCCGCGAGGACGTGACGCTGCAGATCCACCTGTGCCTGCTGGCGCTGCACACCGGGCGCCCCGTGAAGATGCTGTACAACCGGGAGGAGTCGTTCTTCGGCCACGTGCACCGCCACCCGGCCCGGATGCGCTACCGCCACCACGCCACCGCCGACGGCCGCCTCGTCAACGTGGAGGCCGAGATCATCCTCGACGGCGGCGCCTACGCCTCCACCACCGCCGCGGTGCTCGCCAACGCCAGCTTCTTCGCCACCGGCCCCTACAAGGTGCCCAACGCCTCCGTCGACGGCTGGGGGATGCGCACCAACAACCCGCCGTGCGGGGCGATGCGGGGCTTCGGCGTGGTGCAGGTCTGCTTCGCCCACGAGGCGCAGATGGACCGCCTGGCCGACGCCCTGCGCATCGACCCCCTCGAGCTGCGGCTGCGCAACGCCCTGACGCCCGGCGACACGCTCATCACCGGCCAGCAGATCACCGGTACCGCCCCCGTGGCCGAACTCCTCGAGGCCCTGGGCGAGTACCCGCTACCGCAGGAAACCGACGGGGCGGGCCGGCATGGCGCAGGCGGCAACGGCGCCGCCGACGCCATGGCCCGCCCCGGCGGCGCCGGACGCACCGCCGACGGCAGTCATGTGCGTCGGGGCGTCGGGTACGCCGCCAGCATCAAGAACCTCATGTTCTCCGAGGGCTTCGACGACTACTCCACGGCGGCCTGCCGGCTGTCCGACGGCGTCGCCACCATCACCTGCGCCTGCGTGGAGGTGGGCCAGGGGTTCGTGACGCTCGCCCAGCAGATCGCCCGGGAGGTGCTGGGCGTCCAGCAGGTGCTGCTGGACCCCGCCGACACCGCCATCGGCTCGGCCGGGTCGTCCTCGGCCAGCCGCCAGACCTGGATGTCGGGCGGGGCGGTGCTGGCCGCCTGCGAAGGAGTGCGCGACAAGGTGCTGTCCTACGTGTCCGCCGAGTGCGGCATCCCGCCGGGCGAGCTGGCGCTGCGAGACGGCCAGGTGGTATCCGACAGCGGGCTGAGCCGCGACCTCGCCGACATCACCGCCGAGCGGGACTTCCGCTGTCAGATCGAGTACCACCACGCGCCGACCACCGAGGTGGACGCCGACGGCCAGGGCACCCCGCACGTGTCGTTCGCCTTCGCCGCCCACCGGGCCGTCGTGGACGTGGACGCCGACCTGGGGCTGCTGCGCACCGTGGAAGTGGCCACCACCCAGGACGTGGGCCGCATCCTGAACCCGGTTCAGGCGGTCGGCCAGATCGAAGGGGGCATCGCCCAGGGCGTCGGCCTGGCGGTGATGGAGGAGATCGTTCTGGACGGCGGCCGGGTGCGCAACGCCAGCTTCACCGACTACCTGATCCCCACGGCGCTGGACATGTGCGACGTGCGCATCGCCCGCCTCGTGGAGGCGCCCGAGCCGGGCGCCCCGTTCGGCGCCAAGGGCATCGGCGAGCCGCCCACCATCTCCTCCACGCCGGCGGTCGTGGCCGCGGTCCGCCAGGCCACTGGCCTGGAGCTGAACCGTGTGCCCATCCGCCCCGGCGACATCGCCCTGCACCCCGACCGCAAGTGAACCCGCCCGACAGACCGATGAATCCACCCGATATACCCCGCCCCACCCCGATCGTCATTCCGGCGGAGAGCCTGCCCCGGATTCGATCCGGGGCCGGAATCCACAGTCCGGCGGCTGTGGCTGGGCTGCATGTGGATTTGTCGGCAGCCCGCTGACCCAGAACCGAGCCGAACCCCACAGGAGGAACAACCGTGGCGCAGTTCGAACTCAACGGCACCAACGTGACGTGCCGTGACGACCATCCCCACCTGCTGGAAGCCCTGCGCGCCGAGCTGGGCGTCATGTCGCCCAAGGACGGCTGCTCGCCCACGGGCCAGTGCGGCTGCTGCGCCGTGCTGCTGAACGGCCGCGCCCGCGTGGCCTGCCAGGTGCCCCTCGACAAGGCGGAGGGCGCCTCGGTCGTGACTCTGGAGGGCTTCGACCCCGCCGAGCGGGACCGCTACGCCGGCATCTTCGCCGACCACGGCGCCCTGCAGTGCGGCTTCTGCATCCCCGGCATCCTGGTGCGCGCCAAGGCCCTCATCGACCGCAAGGGAGCCGACCTCAGCCGCGAGGAGGCCTCGCGCCACCTCGGCGGCCACCTCTGCCGCTGCACCGGCTACGTCAAGATCCTCGACGCCGTGGAGGACCTGGCCCACGGCAAGGAGCCGGCGCTCGAGCAGCCCGGCATCGTCGGCACCCGGGGAATCCGCTACGAGGCCACCGACCTGGCCTGCGGCTTCCGCCCCTACATCGACGACATGGTGCCCGAGGGCTGCCTGCACGCCGCGGTGCGCCTCGCCGACCACGCCCGGGCCGACGTGCTGCGCATCGACGCCGCCCCCGCGCTGGCCGTCGACGGCGTGGAGGCCGTCTTCACGGGCGCGGACGTGCCCGGCGAGTTGCGGGTCGGCATCATCCACACGGACTGGCCGGTGTTCATCCCCGAGGGCGGCCGCACCGCCTACCTGGGCGACGTGATGGCCATCGTCGTGGCGACCGAGCGGGAGATAGCCCGCCACGCCGCCACACTCATCGACATCGAGTACCGGCCGCTGGAACCGATCACCGACCCGGTCGCCGCTGTGCAGGACGCCCCCGACGCCGTCTGGCAGCTCGACGGCAACGTGCTGTCGGTCTCCAAGTACGCCCGGGGCGACGTCGCCGAGGCTCTGGCCGGCTCGGCCCACGTCATCACCGAGACGTTCCAGACCCAGCGCATCGAGCACGCCTTCTTGGAGCCGGAGTCCACCCTGGCGGTGCCCCACGGCGACGGCACCATGCACGTGTACTCCGGGGGCCAGGGGGTGTGGGACGACCGCGACCAGATGGCCTCGGTGCTGGGCGTCGACCCCCAGCAGATCACCGTGGAGCTGGTGAGCAACGGCGGGGCGTTCGGCGGCAAAGAGGACATGGCCAACCAGGCCCAGACCGCGCTGGCCGCGTGGCTGCTGGGCCGCCCGGTGCTGTGCACGGTTTCGCGCGAGGAGTCGCTGCGGATGCATCCCAAGCGCCACCCCATCCGCATCGAGATGTGGGCCGGCTGCGACGCCGAAGGCCACCTCACCGCACTGCGGGCCCGGATGGTGGGCGACTCCGGTCCGTACGCCTCGGTGGGCATGAAGGTGCTGGAGCGGGCCGCGGGCCACGCCAGCGGCCCCTATACGCTGCCCAACATCGACGTGGAGGCGGTGGCCGCCCGCACCAACAACCCGGTGTGCGGGGCCTTTCGGGGCTTCGGGGCCAACCAAGCCCAGTTCGCCATGGAGGGTGTCATGGACCGCCTGGCCGAGGCGGTGGGCATCGACGGCTGGGAGATGCGGTCGCGCAACGCGGTGGCCCCTGGCGCCATCTGGGGACCGGGACAGATCATGGACGACGGCTCCCTGGGGGCCCGGGCCTGTTTGGAGGCGGTCAAACCGGCCTGGGACGAGGCTCGCGCCGCCGGCAAGTCGGTGGGCCTGGGGCTCGGCCTCAAGAACTCCGGTTTGGGCAACGGCTTCAAGGAGATCGCCAAGGCTGTGGTGCGCTTCGACGACGACTACCACGAGGGCGGCGGCGTGGAGGTGCGCCACT
>JAPPKQ010000130.1 GCA_028819945.1 bacterium
CAGCAGGACGCCGAGGACGCCGATGAGCACCAGGAGCGCCGTGGCCGCCCCGAGCCGGTGCCACCAGCGGAATCCCGCGCCGGCTCCGTAGCGGGCGCGCTGGCGCCGGAACGGGTCCCGCCAGAGCGAGGTCGCGCTGCCCTGGCCGTGGTCGCCGCCGGCCGGTCGAGCAGCAGGAGGCTCGGCAGACTCCGGGCGCTGGCTCGCAGGCGCGCCCTCTAGCGTGGAGGACGAGCCCAATGGTCCGGTGGTGGTGAGGTGTGCGGTGGCCGAGGCGAACACAGTCGAGTTCACGCTAGCGAGCTTGCTGGGTGGATCCCGGCACCGGGCGGGGAATCCGTGCGGCCGCTGACGGGAGTCGCCGCCACGATCGCCGCCGGCGACCGGTCGCGCCACGACCCGTTCATCTAGTCATGGGCATCTACGGCCAGATCGCCGCCAGGATCGCCGCCGGGGGCCGGCGCCGTCCCCGCCGGTCTCTCCGGTCGGGCCTCGGCGCGCTCCGCCGGCGCGGCGTGCGCGGTCTTGTCCTGGGGTTCTGGCGGATCTGCCGGCGGAACCCGCGCCGCTCGATCGGGATTGCCGCCGTCGTGGCCGTCGTCGCCGCCGCGCTGCTGGTTCTGACCTTCGTCTCGGCCCCGTACTACGCCCTGTACCCGGGCGATGTGTACTCCGCCACCGGCGCCGTCTCCTCCGAGAGCGAGACCACCTATGACCCCATGAGCCTCATCGGGTTCGTGACGATCTCGGCGCACCCGACCGAGTCGCTGTGGCAGTGGACGGTCGCCTATCTGGACGGCTCCGCCGCGCTCCAGCACGAGGACGTCTTCAACCGGGGTTTGACGCCCCAGGAGCGCCGCAACACCGACGCCCGGTTGATGACCCGGTCCCAGGACGTCTCGGTGTACGTGGCGCTGGCCGCGCTGGGCTACGACCTGCCCGACTCGCAGGTCGTCGTGAGCGGACTGATCCCCTGCATGCCGGCGGCGGAGCACATCTCCACCGGTGACGTGATCACGTCGGTCGGCGGCGAACCCGTGACCGAGTCCGGCGAGGTGTCGGCGGCGGTTCGGAGCCGCTCGGTGGGCGAGCTGGTCGAGTTCGGGCTCCGCCGGCAGGGCGAGACCGAGAGCGTGCTCGCGGACATCCGGCTGGGGTCCAGCGCCGACGAGTGCATCGATCCGGCCAACCGCACGTCGCTCGAGGACGAGCGTCCGCTGCTCGGGGTGATTCTGGCCAACGACGTCGGCGAGCTGGGGGTGGACATCGATTTCGCTACCGGCAACATCGCCGGCCCGTCGGCCGGTCTGGCGTTCGCCCTGTCGGTTGTGGACCTGCTGTCGCCCGGCGAGTTGACCGAGGGGCGTCCCGTGGCGGTGACCGGCACGATCTCGCCGGACGGCTCGGTCGGGACCGTCGGCGGCATCGCCCAGAAGGTCCGGGCGGTGGAGAGCCGGAACTTCCGGTTGATGCTGGTACCGGAGGGGCAGTACGAGGAGGCGACTGCGGCGGCCTCGGACGCCCTCGAGATCGTGGAGGTCTCCTCCGTGTCCGAGGCCCTGGAGGCGGTGGCGCCGAACTGGTCCCCGCCGCAAGGCTGACGGCATCGTCCCGGTACCTGGATGCCGCTGCCGAACGCCATACCATTGCCGATGGTGCAGATCCCAACGGTGCAGGACCCGATCCTGCAGATCCCAACCGTGCAGCTCCCAAGGTGCGTCTCGTGAGTTCCGACGAGCCGGACCGGGCGCATCCGGCGCTCAGCCCCGATGCGGTGGCCGGGCGTGAGTTCGCCGCCGCCCGGAAGGGTTACGACCGTGCCGAGGTGCGGGCGTTCCTGACGACGGTGGCCGCCGAGTTGGCGGCGGTGTTCGAACGCATGAGCGAACTCGAACGGCTGGCGGCGCGTACGGCGATGACCGCTGATGATGCCGAGCCGTCGAATGCCGAAGCGCTGCTGGAGGCCGTCGCTGCGGAAGCCTGGCGCGATCAGGTACTGGCCGACCTGGATCGGCGTCGACGCGAGTTGAACAGCGAGGTGATGCGCCTGCGTGCCGGTCGGGACCGCCTGCGCGCCGATCTGGTCGAAGTGGCCGACGAACTGGCCGATCAGTTGCGGCGCCTCGACGGCTCGTTGCAGGCCGCTCGCTCGGCCGGTGACCGCGCCGAGCAGAAGGTCACCTCCGAATCGCCGCGGAGTGCCGAGGAGTGGCGTGCCGAATTGGAGGCGGCGCGCCTCGCCGGGTTCGCCACAGTGGGCGCGGCTTCGGCGGCGGATCCCGATGTCGCAGCGACGACGCCCGGCGGCGACGTCGTGGAGGCTCTCGAGGTAGGTGAGCTCTTCGCCCGCTTGCGCGGCGAACGCTCCGAAGCCCCACGGGGCGACGACCAGGCCCAGGCGGACTCCTAGGGCCGCGCACCGGCCGCCCGGTCCGCTCCTCGCTGAGGGTGCCGGCCGCCACCGGAGCGCCGCCGGCGGCGGGTAAACCGGGTCGCCCGCAGTAGGCTGCCCGCCATGTCAGTGACAGGGCCGCGGGGTCCGGGCGGTCCGCGAACGCCTCCTGCGCCCGTCCGTTCCCGTCGCCTCCGGCGCAGCCTTTTCATTGCCATCGCCGCGGTGATCATCGTGCTGGTGTCGCTGCGCGGCGCCGCCAGCTTCTACACGGACTTCCTGTGGTTCGACGCCTTGGGCCAGGCCGATGTCTGGCGCACGATCATCCTGTCCCGGATCGTGCTGGCTCTCATCTTCATCGCCGTCCTGTTTGCCCTCCTCTACGGGAACCTCACGATCGCCGACCGGATGGCGCCCGCCCAGCGCCCGCGCGGTCCCGAGGAGGACGTGCTGGCCCGCTACCACGCCTCGATGGGGCAGCGCCCCCGCCTGGTCCGCCTCGGCGTGACGCTGCTGTTCGCACTGCCGATCGGCGCCGGCGCGTCCGATCAGTGGGAGGAATGGCTCCTGCTGACCAACAGCGTCGAGTTCGGTGCCACCGATCCCATCGATGCGCTGTGGTTCGGCAACGACGTCGGGTTCTACGTCTTCCAACTGCCGTTCCTCACCTACATCGTCAACTGGCTGTTCAACGTCGTCCTGCTGACCTTCTTCATCTCCGCCATCGCCCACTACGTGAACGGCGGGATCCGCTTCCAGAAGAAGGGCCAGCGCGTCACCCCCCAGGTGAAGGCGCATCTCTCGGTGCTGCTGGGGGCCCTGGCACTCATCAAGGCCGCCGACTACTTCCTGGGGCGCTACGAGCTGACGACGTCCACTTCCGGCGTCGTGGACGGCGCCACCTACACCGACCTGAACGCCCGGCTGCCGGTGCACTGGCTGCTCATCCTGATCTCGCTGCTGGCGTTCGTCCTGCTGATCGTGAACATCCGCCTCAAGGGCTGGGTGCTGCCCACGCTGGCGGTCGGGCTCTGGGCCTTCGTGGCGATCGTGATGGGGGGAATTTACCCGCTCGTCATCCAGCGCCTGCGGGTGGAGCCGGCGGAATCCACGCGTGAGCAGGAGTACATCGAGTACAACATCGCCTCCACGCGCCTGGCCATGGGACTCGACGACGTGAAGATCCGCACGTTCGACTCCACCGGCGGGCTGACCTACGACGCGGTCTCGCGCAGCGAGGACATCATCGGCAACCTGCCATTGCTGGATCCCGCGATCCTCCCGCTGACCTACGAGAACCGCGAGGGAGAGCGCAACTACTACCAGTTCTCCGAGGTGCTGGACGTGGACCGCTACGAGATCGACGGCCAGGTGACGCCGGTCGTATTGGGGGCGCGCCAGTTGAACCCCGGCAACCTCCCGCAGACCTCCTGGGAAGCCCGCACGCTCACGTTCACCCACGGTTTCGGGGTGGCCCTGGCGCCGGCCAACACCGTGGTGGCGGGGCTGCCCGACTTCCGCATCGGCAAGCTGCCGGTCACCAACACCTTGGACATCCCCCTCGACGAGCCCCGGCTGTACTACGGCGAGGAACTCGAGGGCTACGCCGTCGTCAAGACCGATCGCCAGGAGGTGGACGTGCCCACCGCCACCGGTGAGGAGGCGTCGTATACCTACCAGGGCGACGGCGGGGTGGAGATCGGCGGCTTCTTCCGGCAGGCGTCGTTCGCGTTGCGATTCTGGGAGGTGGACCCGCTGCTCTCGGGCTTCATCACCGAGGAGAGCAAGGTGATCTACGTACGCGACGTGCGCGCCCGCGTCAAGAAGCTGGCCCCGTTCCTGCACATCGACAACGATCCGTACCCGGTGCTGGCCCAGGGGCGGGTGCAGTACATCGTGGACGCCTACACGACCACGTCGAAATTCCCCTACGGCCAGCGCGCCGACACCGAGCAGCTCGGCGACAACAGCGGCCTGAGACATCGATTCAACTACGTGCGGAACTCGGTCAAGGCCGTGGTGGACGGGTTCGACGGCACCACCACGTTGTACGTCGTCGACCCTGACGATCCCATCCTGCGGGCCTACCGCAACATCTTCCCTGACCTCTTCGAGGACTTCGAGAACATGCCGGCGGAGCTCATGGAGCACATCCGCTATCCGGAGGATCTGTTCCGGGTGCAGACCAACGTCTGGGCCCGCTACCAGCTCGACAATCCCCAGGAGTTCTACGAGCAGGCCAAAGGCTGGTCCGTGGCTCAGGATCCCGGCGCGGTCACCGGCGTTCTCACCTCGCCGATCACCACGCCGGACGGTGTGGTGCAGCAGCCCTCCCGGGAGGCGCGCATCGACCCGTACTACCTGCTGACGCGCCTGCCCGAGGAGGACGATCAGGACTTCGTGATCCTGCGCTCGTACGTGCCGGTCTCCACCGAGGACACCCGGCGCGAGCTCACCGCCTTCATGGTCGGCAAGAGCGATCCGGACGAGTACGGCGAGCTGGTCGTGTACAAGGTCGAACCGCTCGGTCTGACCGACGGACCGGCGCTGGTGAACTCGAAGATCCAGAGCGATCCCAGCATCTCGCGGGTGGTGACGCTGCTCAACCAGCAGGGCTCGCGGGTTGAGTTCGGTGACCTGGTGCTCGTGCCGGTGGAGGATTCGATCCTCTACGTGCGGCCGCTGTACGTGGTGGCGCAGAGCCCGCCGGTGCCCGAGTTGCAGCAGGTGATCGCCGTACTCGGTGAACGGGTGGTCATGTGTCCCACGCTGGACGAGGCGCTGCGCGGCCTGTTCGGTCTGACCCTGGTGTCGGACTCCCAGGACGCATCGGCGTCGAGTTGCGTGGGCAACACGGCAGGGCTGGCAGCGGAGATCGCGGCCGCCGAACCTGATCCCGAGCCGCCGGCTCCCGCCGAGCCCGCTCCCGCTCCTACACCGCCCGAGCCGGCTCCCGCTCCTGCCCCGCCGTTGCCACCGGGCGACGTGCCCGACGCGGTCGGTGGTCTGCTCGAGCAGGCGGTGGAGCTATTCGCCGAGGCCGACGCGGCGCTGCGGGACGGCCGCCTCGACCTCTACCAGCAGCGCATCGACGAGGCCGAGGAACTGATCCGCCGCGCCAGCGAGGAGCTGGGCGGCTCGCTGTAGCCGCGGTCGGCCGAGCCCACGGCTGTCCTCGAGTCATTCCGGCGCAGGGCCTCGCACCCGAGTCCTGCTCACTGCTCGTCATTCCGGCGCAGGCCGGAATCCAGGCCTGCTCAGCTATGCGCGGGCGGCGTCCGGTAGTCCGACAATCTCAGGCGCGTTTGGCCAACTCGGCGTCGCGTAGGACCCTCCGCAGGATCTTGCCGGAGATGGCCTTGGGGATGGCGTCGATGAACTCCAGCTCGCGGATCTGCTTGAAGCTCGCCACCTGGCCGGCGACGAAGTCCTGCAGTTCGCCCGCGGTGGCCTCGGCGCCCGGCTTGAGGACCACGAACGCCTTGGGGATCTCGCCGGCCTCGTCGTCGGGCACCGGGATGACCGCCGAGTCCGCCACCGCCGGATGTGACAGCAGCAGGCCCTCGAGCTCCGCCGGCGGCACCTGGAAGCCCTTGTACTTGATGAGCTCCTTGAGCCGGTCGACGATGTAGAAGTCGCCGTCTTCGTCCATGTAGCCGATGTCGCCGGTGAGCAGCCAGCCGTCGGCGTCGATGGTCTCGGCTGTGGCCTCGGGGTTGTTGAGGTAGCCCTTCATGATGTGGGGGCCGCGCACCCAGATCTCGCCGGACTCGCCCTGCTCCACGTCCTCGCCGGTCGAGGTGTCGACGACGCGGCACTCGCTGCTGGGCACGACGCCGCCCACGGAGCCGGGCTTGCCGGAGCCCTCCAGCGCCACGTGGGTGGCGGGACTGGTCTCGGTCATGCCGTAGCCCTGCAGGATCTCGACGCCGATTCGGTCGGTCACTTCGTTGGCGAGTTCCTCGCTCAGCGGTGCGGCGCCCGAGACGATGGACTTGAGTTTCGACAGGTCGTAGCGGTCCACCAGGGGGTGCTTGGCGAGTGCCAGCACGATCGGCGGCACGAGGTAGGCGCGGGTGACCTCGTGGTCCTGCATGACCTGCAGGAACTGCTCGAGGTCGAAGCGTGGCAGCGACACGGTGGTTGCGCCGACGCGGATGTTGAAGTTGATGAGTATCTGGAGCCCGTACACGTGGAAGTACGGCAGGACCGCGATCACGACATCGTCGGAGTCGGCGGGCACCATGGAGCCGCCCTGCACGAGGTTGGCCACGAGGTTGCGGTGCGTGAGCATCACGCCCTTGGGGTTGCCGGTGGTGCCGCTGGAGTAGGGGAGGACGGCCACGTGGTCGGCCGCGTCGACGGGCGCGTGACCCTCGTAGGAGTCGCCGCCGACCAGGGCGAAGGCGTCGAGGAGGTCGTCGGCGGGCTCGTGCTCGCCGAGCACGATGATGCGTCCGATGCTGCTGCCGTCGGCCATCGCCTCTCGCGCCAGAGGCAGGAAGAGCGGGATCGTGAACAGCCAGGTGGCGCCCGAGTCCTCCATCTGGTGGCGCAACTCGCGGGCCGTGTAGGTGGGGTTGGCGGTGGTGGCCGTGCCGCCGCAGACCAGCGTGCCGTGCAGGGCGATGACGTATTCCGGGACGTTCGGGGCGAGGATCATCAGCACCCCACCCGGCTGGAACCCGTTCGCCACGAGCCCGCCCGCGAACCGATGGATCAGCATCTCCAGGGTGGCGAAGTCGTAGGTCCGGCCGGACGGACCGTCCACGAGCGCCGCCTTGGTCGCCCGCTCGCCGGCGTTCTCGAAGATGTATGGCGTCACCGGAACATCGGGGATCGAAACGTCCGGCAGGCTGCTCGTGATCACCATCGTCGGCCTCCAGAGCTCAAGGACTACCCAGTGCCGGCCAGCCTACGAGACCGCTGGGAGTTGACGCGGGTCGCCACCCTGGTCTTGCCGACTCAGGCTGGAATCCATCGAGGAGCGGTCCGGGGGGTGGTGCTGACAGCCGTCCGGGCGGCGACGCTCCGGCGGCCTCGAAATGGCCGCCTACGGCGTCCGCCGGCATCCCCGCCCTCGTCCCGCAACCATGGGGCTTAGAAGAGCGTCGCCGGCGCCGGGCGGTTCGGCGAGGCTCCGCGCCGGCCGGTTCCTCGACGAGAACCGCGGTGGGGGCTGTGCGGGGGCGGG
>JAPPKQ010000244.1 GCA_028819945.1 bacterium
ATGGAGTCCCCCAACTCCTCCCAGCGGTCCCGGAAGGCCGCGACCCGGTCGTCGCCGGCGTCCAGCAGGAACATCACCTCGTAGCGCAGGTCGGCCACGTCGCCGGCGCCCTCGATGTGGCGGGGGTCGTCGAGCAGCGGGGCGCTCACCTCGGGCGGCTCGGGCAGGGGGCGCCCGTCGACCACGTGCGCCAGGGCGTCCAGCAGCAGCAGCAGGCCCTTGCCACCGGCGTCCACCACACCGGCGGTGCGCAGCACCTCCAGCAGCTCCGGGGTGCGCTCCAGGCTCTCCCGCCCGGCCTCGATGGCCTCCTCGATCACCTCGGCCAGCGGCGCCTCCCGCCGGGCCGCGGCCGCCGCGGCCGCCGCCACGTCCTTGCCCACCGTGAGGATGGTGCCCTCCACCGGCCGCGCCACGGCGCCGTAGGCCGCCACCGAGGCCGCCTCCAGGCTGCCGGCCAGGCCGGCGGCGTCGATCGTGACCGCCTCGCGCCAGGCGCCCGCCATGGCCCGCAGGAACTGCGACACGATGATCCCTGAGTTGCCGCGGCCGGCGGCCAGGGCGCTGTCGTAGATGGCCTGGCACACCGAGCGCAGGTCGCAGTCGGCGGGCAGGGCGTCCACCACCGCCCGCAGCGTCAGCGACATGTTCGTGCCCGTGTCGCCGTCGGGCACCGGGTACACGTTCAGGGCGTCGATGACCGACCGGTGAGCGGCCAGCGCCTCGCTGTAGCGCCGCATCAGCAGGTCGACATGATCGGCGGTCAGCCGATCCAGGGGAGCCACGCCGCTAAACAATAGCGACGGCAGGTTTCCCGGCCGGCCACCGGCAACGCGGCCCGGTTCGCTGACGGCGACGCAACTCTGCTCACGCCGCCGCCAAGCGCTCGGGCGCCGCGGCTCGCGAGGCCCTCGACGTCTGTGGGACGTGGCCGACAGCCTGATGGTTCAGGCCGCCGACGATGCCGCTGCATCCGCTGTCAGGCAGGCCGGGACTGCGGCATTAGTCCAGCACGCGCAATGATCAATCTTCAGAACGCGCTATATTTCAGTTTCAGAACGCGCAATTGATCATTGGACAAGGCCGTCATGGGTGAGGCGCCAGCAACTCTCACGATGCCCGGGTATCTGCCGCGTATCGTGGACGCTGAGGTAGAGAGTGCTCTGCGGCGCCGGGGGGCGGTCCTCATCGAAGGCACCCGCGGTTGCGGCAAGACGTGGACCGCTCGTCGCTTCGCCCTGAGTGAGGTTCGCCTGGACAGCGAAGCGACCCTGCTGCTGGCCGCGTCGGACCCCGAGGCGGTGTTGCGCGGGCCGACCCCGCGCCTGCTGGACGAGTGGCAGAACGCTCCGCAGCTATGGAACCGTGTTCGACGCCACTGCGACGACCGCCCCGGACACGGCCACTTCATCCTCACCGGGACGGCGACGCCGCAGGACGACCTCACTCGGCACACCGGCACGGGGCGCATCAGCCGGGTGCTGCTGCGGACGCTGTCCCTGTGGGAGATGGGGCGTTCCAGCGGTTCCGTTTCGATCCGGGGACTGTTCGAAGGTGAGGGGGCCTCGTGCCTGCCCGACGAGACCCGAGGCCTGCGAGAGATCGCCGCTCTCATCTGCACTGGCGGCTGGCCGCAGAACCTCCAGCAGGACGAGAATGACGCACTCGAGTCGCTCGGCGACTACGTGAACGAGGTCGTTCGGCTGGACGTTCCTGCAGCGAACGGGGTCCGCTCCAACCCGGGGGCTGTGCAGCGGCTGATGCTGTCGGTCGCGCACAGCATCTCCACGGAGGCCAAGATGACGAAGCTGGCGTCGGACATGAGCACGGACACGATGCCGAGCCGCAACACCGTCGCCGCCTATCTGGAAGCGCTGCGGCGCATCTTCGTCGTGGAGGATCAGCCCGCGTGGTCGGTGAACCTGAACTCGAGGGCGACCCTGCGGAAGGAGTCCAAGCGCCATTTCGTCGATCCGTCGCTGGCGGCGGCCATGCTGCGGGCCACACCGGATCGCCTGCTCGCCAACCATGTCGTCTTCGGACAGTTGTTCGAATCGCTGACAGTCCGGGACCTGCGGATCTACGGCGGGGCCGACCGGGGCAGCGTCTACCACTACCGGGACAACACCGGTCTGGAGGCCGACGCAATCATCGAGCGCACCGACGGCTCCTGGATCGCCGTCGAGGTCAAGCTGAACTCCGGCGGCGCGTCGGTCGATAAGGCGGCGAGGTCGCTGCTCAGGCTCAGGGACAAGGTGGCACCTAGGCGTCGCGACGAACTGGCCGCCCTCCTCGTGGTGACTTCCACCGGCGCCGCTTACCGCCGCCCCGACGGAGTACAGGTGGCCCCCATCACCACGCTGGCCCCCTGACAGGGGCACCCGGGGGCTTGCTTCGAGCGGAATTGTCAAAGGCCGACTCCCGGATTGTGGGCTCGGGCGACACTGCGAGGTTCATGTCTCCCACTAGGCCCCCCTCGACACTTCGGGGGGGCGCCCCGCCGCGCGGGGGCGCCCCCGCGACTACCCTGCGGGCACGCTCGGCGGGTCCTCGCCGGGCGCTGTCACATATCGGGGACACCGGCCGGGGAGAGCGACGCATGCAGGGAGTCATCAAGTCATACGACCCGGTAACCGGTGACGGCGTCGTCGTGCGCGACACCGACTTCATCGAGTGCGACCTCGCCGAGGGCGCCCTGGAGGGATCGGTGTTCCGCTTCCTGCGCCAGGGCCAGCGGGTGATCTTCGACCTCGACGACGACGGCCGCGCCACCGCCCTGCGCCTCGGCAGCGAGGTGGACATGGGCACGCCGCCCCACCTCTACTGAGATCGGCGGCACCGTGCGGCGAGCAGCCCCATGACCACGACCGAAGTCAGAGCCGCCACAACCCACCAGCGCCTCCTCGACTGGGTGGAGGAATGCCGGCAGATCCTCGGGCCCGACGACGTCCACTGGTGCGACGGCAGCGAGGCCGAGTGGGAGCGGCTCTGCGCCTCCCTGGAGGCCTCGGGGACCCTCCACCGGCTCAACCCCGACCTGCGCCCCAACAGCTTCCTGGCGCGCTCGGATCCCGCCGACGTCGCCCGGGTGGAGGATCGCACCTTCATCGCCTCGGTCGACGCCGACGACGCCGGACCGACCAACAACTGGCGCGCCCCTGCCGAACTGAAGGCGGAGCTGCTCGAGCACTTCCGGGGCTCCATGGCGGGGCGTACGATGTACGTGATCCCCTTCAGCATGGGGCCGCTGCGGTCGCACATCTCCCAGATCGGCGTGCAGCTCACCGACTCGGCCTACGTGGTGGTGAACATGCGGATCATGGCACGCATCGGCGACGAGGTGCTGGCCCAACTCGGCACCGACGGCGACTTCGTGCCGTGCCTGCACTCGGTCGGGCGCCCGCTGAGTGACGGGCACCCCGACGATCCGTGGCCCTGCGACACCGACAACAAGTACATTGCCCACTTCCCCGAGACCCGGGAGATCTGGTCCTACGGGTCGGGCTACGGCGGCAACGCCCTGCTGGGCAAGAAGTGCTTCGCCCTGCGCATCGCCTCGGTCATGGCCCGCGACGACGGCTGGCTGGCCGAGCACATGCTGATCATGAGCGTCACCCCGCCCAGGGGACCGAAGTACTACGTGGCCGGGGCCTTCCCGTCGGCCTGCGGCAAGACCAACATGGCCATGATGGTGCCGACGCTTCCGGGCTGGAAGGTCGAGACGGTGGGCGACGACATCGCCTGGATGCACTTCGGCGAGGACGGGCGCCTTTACGCCATCAACCCCGAGCACGGCTTCTTCGGCGTGGCCCCGAACACGTCCTACCGCACCAACCCCAACGGCATCGAGACCTTGTGGGGCAACTGCATCTTCACCAACACGGCCGCCACCGCCGACGGCGACGTTTGGTGGGCCGACCTCACCCCCACCCCGCCGGAAGGACTGACCGACTGGCGTGGACGACCCTGGTCGCCCGGTAGTGGCGAACCGGCGGCGCATCCCAACGCCCGCTTCACGGCGCCCGCCTCCCAGTGCCCCTCGATAGCGCCCGAGTGGGAGGACCCCGCCGGCGTGCCGATCTCCGCAATCGTCTTCGGCGGTCGCCGGGCACGCAACGCCCCGCTGGTCACCGCGGCGCGCGACTGGCGCCACGGCGTGTTCCTGGGCTCGATCCTCAGTTCGGAGACCACTGCGGCAGCCGAGGGCGAGATGGGCAGGGTGCGCTTCGACCCCTTCGCCATGCGGCCGTTCTGCGGCTACAACATGGGCGACTACATGGCCCACTGGCTGGAGGTCGCCGCCGGCCGCGACCCGTCCCGCCTGCCGCAGATGTTCTGGGTGAACTGGTTCCGGCGCGGCGACGACGGGCGCTTCCTGTGGCCCGGATTCGGCGACAACTGCCGCGTGCTGCGCTGGATCACCGAGCGGGTGGAGGGGCGCGCCGAGTCCGTCGAGACCCCGCTGGGGTTCAGCCCGACGTCCGATGCCCTCGACCTGTCGGGGCTACCGGTGCCGCCGGAGGACATGGACGAGTTGCTGTCGGTGGACCGGGAGGCCTGGCGAGGTGAGGTCGACCTCATCAGGGAGCACTTCGACTCCTTCGGCAGGCACCTGCCGGGAGAACTCTGGGAGGAGCTGGCGCTCCTGGAGAAGCGGCTGGAGGCCTGAGGGGCTCAGATCTCCACGACGGGGCAGGTCAGCGTGCGCGTGATGCCGCCCACCGCCTGGATCCGGCTGATCACCATGTGCCCGAGGCTGTTCATGTCGGCGGCGGTGGCCCTCACGATCACGTCGTAGGGACCGGTCATCACGTCGGTGGCCTCCACGCCGTCCATGCCCCGGATGCTGCGGGCAACCTCGGCCGCCTGGTCCATCTCGGTCTGGATGAGGATGTACGCACTCACCGACATCTCGACCTCCTCCGCGTGAGGTGACGCGACAATCGTAGGTGACCGCACCTGACAGCCGACAGGTTCGTGGCCCGGCGGCGGCCGGCTCAGCCGATGATCATGGTCCGGATGATGAGCCCGGTGATGAAGAGCCCTCCCCAGCCGTAGAGCAGGTGACGCCGGGTCCGGCTCAGGTGGCCGCGATAGCTGAAGAGGATGCCGAGCGCGGCGAGGGTGACGAAGCCGTAGAAGGTGTGGACGCCCGACACCGCCCGTCCCTGACCCGCCTGGAGGCCCACGCCGAGCCCCACCTCGACGACCAGCAGCACCTGCACGAGCGCCACGAACCACCACATGGCGCGCACCCGCAGCCGCGCCAGGCGGTGCGCGGCCAGGGCCCAGACCGCCGCTGCCCCGTTGCCGGCCAGGACGACCCAGGCGAGCGTGCTGTGTGCCGCCGAGAGCGAGCCGAACCCCACCGTGGCCTCAGCGGCGCCGGGCGGCGCCGACCATCCTCAGGCGAACAGGTCGGGCGCCTGCGGGCCGTTGCGCGGCCGGTCGGGACGCACGAACCATTCGGTGCCGAAAGCGGCGGCGAAGTCCCCCTCCGGCAGGCTCAGGAAGAAGGAGTCCGCCCCGATCTGGCTGGCGTGGGCGGCCATGGCGGCCCGCTTCAGATCCAGCACGCCGGTGACGTCCACGGCATGGGTGATGTCGGCGTCGGGCAGGCCGAAATCCTCGCTGTCGACGCGCTCGGTGCGCTCGGCGTTGAGCGGTGTGCCGGCGCGTTCGGCCGCCTCGACCATCTCGCGGACCCGGTCGCGGTTCATGGTCGCCCAGTAGAGCCGCGGCGTGCCCGCCAGCTCGGCCGCCCGGGTGCCGACCCGGTGCACGGCCACGTGGTCGGGATGGCCGTAGCCGCCGTGGCTGTCGTAGATGGTCAGCACGTCCGCGCCCTCGGTGGCCAGGATCCCGGCCAGCCGCCGGGCGGCCTCGTTCACGTCGGCCTGCCAGAACGACTCGGGGGCATCGTTGGTGGACACGCCGGCCATGCCGGAGTCGCGGTAGCCCAGGAACACCACCCGGTGGCATCCCAGCACGGCCGCCGAGTCGCGGGTCTCGCGCTCGCGCCAGGCGCCGAGGTCCTCGCCGTCGGGCACGACGCCGGGGATCTGCTCCCCCTCCTCGCCCCGCGTGGCCAGCACCACCACCACCCGGTGGCCGGCCGCGGCCGCCTTGGCCATGGTGCCCCCGGTGGCGATCGCCTCGTCGTCGGGGTGGGCATGGAAGCAGACCAGGGTCGCCACGGCGCTCAGGCTACGGCTCCGAACACCGTCATCCCGGCGTCGGCCGGGGATCCATGGGCGCGCCGCCGGCCGGGTGCTCAGGCGATGACGCCGGCGGCGCGCAGCATCGCCACCTCGCCGGCACCCAGTCCCAACTCCACCAGAACCTCGTCGGTGTCGGCGCCGGGCTCCGCCGGCGGGCGGCCCACCGCCGAGGGGGTGCGGCTGAAGCGCGGCGCAGGAGCGGGCTGGGTAACGCCGTCGACCTGAACGAAGTTCTCCCGGGCCTGGCTGTGGGGGTGCCGGGGAGCCTCGGCGAAGTCGAGGACGGGGGCCACGCAGGCGTCGCTGCCGTCGAACACGGCGCACCACTCGTCGCGGGTCCGGGTGGCGAACACTTCCGCCAGGACCTCTCGGGCCTCGGGCCAGCGGGCCCGGTCGTACTGGTGGGGCAGCTCGGCGGGGTCGATCTCCAGCAGTTGCAGCAGCTCGGCGTAGAACTGCGGCTCCATGGGGCCAACGCTCATGTGGCCCCCGTCGGCGCAGCGGTAGACGCCGTAGAAGTGGGCGCCGCTGTCGAAGATGTTGGTGCCGCGCTCGCCCCACCAGCCGGCGCCGTGCAGGCCGTAGACCGCCGTCACCAGCAGCGCCGCGCCCTCGCTCATGGCGGCGTCGATGACCTGCCCCTCACCCGAGCGCTGAGCCTCCAGCATCCCGGCGACCATGCCCAGGGCCAGCAGCATGCCGCCACCCCCGAAGTCCCCGATGAGGTTCAGCGGCGGGACCGGCGGCCCGCCGAGCGTCCCGATCGCCGACAGCACACCCGACAGCGCGATGTAGTTGATGTCGTGGCCGGCGGTCGAGGCCAGCGGTCCGTCCTGGCCCCAACCGGTCATGCGCCCGTAGACCAGCCGGGGGTTGCGGGCCAGGCAGACGTCGGGACCGACGCCCAGGCGCTCGGCCACCCCCGGGCGGAACCCCTCGATGAGCCCGTCGGCCTCGGCGACGAGGCGCAGCACCAGCTCCTGTCCCTCCGGATTCTTGAGATCCACGCCGACCGAGCGGCGGCTGCGGCGCAGGATCCCCCCGGAGAGCGCGCGGTACTCCGGCGACGCCGCCGGGAGGGCCCGGTCCACGCAGACCACGTCCGCGCCCATGTCGGCCAGCATCATGGCGGCGAAGGGACCGGGACCGATCCCGGCCAGTTCCACGATCCTGACCCCTTGCAGTGGGCCCATCGGGGCCTCCTCTCGGTCGGTTGCGCCGCCCGCCGGACCGTCGCGGCCCCTCAGAGCCGCCGCAGCAGGTCCTGCTTCTTCTCCTCGAACTCGGCCTCGGACAGGATCCCCAACTCCTCGAGCTCCCACAGCTTGCGGATCTGTTCGGTTATGTCTATCG
>JAPPKQ010000159.1 GCA_028819945.1 bacterium
AAAGGGACGCGGTATGGACGACATGGCGGAGCAGACCTCGTCGGGCGGAAGCGGTTGGAGCGTGGGTGAACCGTAGGCGCTCGACAGCCGGCTGCAAACCGCCACCGCTGCAACGGGCACGGCCAACGTTGCAGCGGAGACGAGCGCACACCGGAGTCAGGCGGTCACCCCGGGGCATTCTACACTGATCCCGCGATCGGCCCGGGTGGCGGAATTGGAAGACGCGGAGGACTCAAAATCCTTTGACCTCGCGGTCGTGTGGGTTCGAGTCCCACCCCGGGCACCAGGTTGGTGACGGCCTGGCAGGCGGTCGGAGCCGAGCGCCTGCGGTGAGTCAGATGCGCAGCTTCTCGGCGACCCGGAAGGCCAGGTCCAGCGACTGCCGGCCGTTCAGGCGGGGGTCGCACATCGTCTCGTAGCGCATCGGCAGGTCGTCGTGTCCGAGGTCCTCGGATCCGCCGAGGCACTCGGTCACGTCGTCGCCGGTGAGTTCCACGTGGAGGCCTCCCGGCCAGGTGCCTTCGGCCCGGTGCACGGCGAAGAAGCCGTCGATCTCGGCACAGATGTCCTCGAGGTGGCGCGTCTTGTGCCCGCTACTGGAGGAGGTGAAGGTGTTGCCGTGCATGGGGTCGCACGCCCACACCACAGGGTGGCCGGCGTCGCTCACGGCCCGCACCAGCCCCGGAAGCACGTCTGTGACCTTCTGCGCGCCCATCCGCGAGATCAGCGTCAGGCGGCCCGGACGGCGCTCCGGGTTGAGTGCGTCGCACAGTTCCAGCACCTCGGCGGCCGTGGCGGTCGGTCCCAGCTTGCACCCCAGCGGATTCTGCACGCCGCGCAGGAACTCCACGTGGGCGCCGTCGAGTTGCCGGGTGCGCTCGCCGACCCAGAGCATGTGGGCCGAGCAGTCGTAGGGCGCGCCGGTGAGGGAGTCGATGCGCGTCAGCGCCTCCTCATAGGGGAGGATCAGGGCCTCGTGGCTGGTGAAGAAGTCCACCGTGTTCAGCGCCACGTGGTCGCGGCTGCCGATGCCGCAGGCCGCCATGAAGCGCAGGGCGGCCTCGATGCCACCAGCCAGCTCCTCGTAGCGCTGCCCGGCGGGGGAGGAGGCCACGAACTCCTGGTTCCAGGCATGGACCCGGCCCAGGTCGGCAAAGCCCCCCTTGGTGAACGAGCGCAGCAGGTTCAGTGTGGAGGCCGAGGCGTGGTAGGCGGTGAGCAGCCGGTTGGCGTCGGCCACCCGCGCCGAGGCGGAGAAGGTGATGTCGTTCACCATGTGCCCGCGGAACGAGGGGAGCGCCTCGTCCTGGACCACCTCGGTGGGGCTCGAGCGAGGCTTGGCGAACTGCCCGGCGATCCGCCCGACCTTGGCGACCGGCACGCCGGCGGAGTAGGTGAGGACGACGGCCATCTGCAGGATGACGCGCAACTTGTCCCGGATGCTGTCCGCCGAGAGGGCATCGAAGGACTCGGCGCAGTCGCCGGCCTGCAGCAGGAACGCCCGGCCGGCGGCGACGTCGCTCAGCTTGGCGGTGAGGTTGCGCGCCTCGCCCGCGAAGACCAGGGGCGGGAAGCCCGCCAGGATCTTGAGCACCCGGTCCAGGTCGGCGGCGTCGGGCCAGGCCGGCTGCTGCTGGGCCGGGAAGTGCCGCCAGCTCTCAGGAGACCAGGGCCGCGCGGCCATGGCGCGCTCGGCCTCAGGCGGCGTCGGTGCGCTCGACAGCTCGCTCACGCACCACGTTCACGGCGCGCTTGACGAGTCGCCGGGCGGCCTCTGCGGTGACGCCCAACTCCTCACCGACCTCGCGGTAGCTCCGCTTCCGGCCGTCCTGCAGACCGAAGCGCTGCTCGACCGCGTAGCGGGCGCGCTCGTCGAGGACCGACAGCAGGTCGGTGACCATCTCGTTGTCGGCGAACGCCATGACCATCTGCTCCGGTCCGGGGTTGCCGTCGGCGATCAGATCGATCAACTCGTTGCTGTCGTCGTCGCCGATGGTCCGGTCGAGGGAGGTCGGGGTGGTGAGCCGGTGGAGGCGTGCGTGCTCCTCGTCCAGCTCGTCACCGTTGCCCGAGACCTGACGCAGCGCCGCCCGCAGGCTTGCCGAGCGGTCACCCGGCAGGCGCACGAGGCTGGCCTTCTGGTCGAGTGCCCGGCCGATGGCCTGGCGGATCCAGAAGGTGGCGTAGGTGGAGAACTTGAACCCCTTGCGCCAGTCGAACTTGTCCACGGCGTGCTCGAGTCCGAGGTTGCCCTCCTGGATCAGGTCGAGCAGCTCCATCCCCGGGGGGAGGGGATAGCGCCGCGCCACGCTGACCACGAGGCGGAGGTTGGAGCGGATGAACCGATCCTTGGCGGCCGCCGCGGCCTCGACCTCACGGTCGAGGCGCCGGGCGCGCTCGCCGGCGGCCTTGCGTTCGGCGGCGACGCGGCCGCGCTCGATGATCTGCGACAGCTCGCGCTCGTCGGCGGCGGTGAGCAGGGGCACCACGCCGATCTCGTTGAGGTACTGGCCAACTGAATCACTCATTGTCTTCTTCGTCTCTGCTTCGCTTGGTTTCCCAAATCGCAGCGGGGCCGTCGGTGGCCACCGGTGCGATCCCCTCGGGTTCGATCTGACTCGACTTGTTCCAACAAGTCCTGCGGCTGTCTTGTTCCCGCTCCGTGACGCCTGGTGAATCGAGCTTGTGACAGATTTCACAGGTTCCGGACCGCCCTGCGGGCGACCTTTGGCATCGGCCGCTGCAGGAGGAACTCGACCTGGTCCGCCAGAATCCGGTCGAGACCGAACGAGGGACTATCTGCTCGCAGTTTTCCTTGCTTTTGCTGCCATCTGGCGCTGGCAAAGGCACCACACAGCACGCGCGAGAACGCCGCAAGCACCGTTCACTCTAGCGCATCGGGAGCGTCAGGTCCAGCCGACCCGGCGGTAGCTTCGCATCGTGGAGGGTTCGTCGAGCGCGGCGGCAGCGGGGCCGGAGCGGCTCGGTGTCTTCGGGGGCACGTTCGATCCGCCCCACATCGGCCACCTCGCCGCGGCGGAGGCGGCACGCTGGGCGCTGAGCCTGCACCGGGTGATGTTCGTGGTCGCCAACGCGCCCTGGCAGAAGATCAACGATCAACCGGTGAGCCCGGCGGAAGACCGCCTGGCGCTCGTGCGAGCCGCGGTGGCGAACCTCGAGGGGTTCGAGGTCTCGACGCTGGAGATCGACCGCGGCGGGGAGTCCTCGACGGCCGAGACGCTGACCGAACTCGCCGGCGGAGGGCGGGAGTTGTTCCTCGTCGTGGGCAGCGACCTGGCCGGCTCACTCGACACCTGGCGCCGCCCCGAGGTCATCCGCTCGCTGGCGACGGTGGCGGTGGTGGCGCGGCTGGGCGCCACCGGACCGGGCGTGCCGCCGCCGGGTTGGAACTGGGTCGCCGTGGACGGGCCCGGCATCGAGGTCTCCAGCACCCACGTGCGGCGCTGGTTGGCGGAGGGCCAACCGCTCGGGACCGTGCTGTCGCGACCGGTGGCCGCCGAGATCGAGCGACGAGGCCTGTATCGCTGAGCGCCCGGCACCGGCGCCAACCCAACCCGGGGTGCCCCGGCGATCTACACTGGCCTGAGTGCGGCACGGCAGGGACCGAAGCGACCTCATCTCCTGGGCGACTGCCGGGGCCAGGGCGGCACACGAGCACTTCGGCCGCGACACCCTCCTCATCGACGTGGCGGAGGTGCTGTCGGTCTGCGATTTCTTCGTGATCACCAGCGGTGCCAACCCGCGGCAGATCAAGGCCATCTGTGAAGAGGTCACCGAGGGCGTGCACGCCGCGGGCGGGCCGAAACCGCTGTCGGTGGAAGGCCTCGATGCGCGCTCGTGGTTGCTGATGGACTTCGGCGACTTCGTCGTGCACGTCTTCAGCGAGCAGGACCGCGAGTACTACCAACTCGAGCGCCTCTGGGGTGACTGTCCCCGGCTCTCCTGGGAACTCGGACTCGTGGCCGAGGCGGGCTGAGGTTCCGACGGCCCAGGGACGCGGGCGCGCCGCCGGCTAGTCCTCCTCGGCGAGCACCACCACGGTCTGCTGGCGCAGCCAGTGATCCGCCAGCACCAGGCAGACCATCGCCTCCACCATGGGGACGGCGCGGGGCAGCACGCAGGGGTCGTGCCGGCCGCGCGCCGCCAGGTCGACCGCCTGCCCGGAGCGGTCCACGGTCCGCTGCTCGGAGGCGATCGTGGCCGTCGGCTTGAATGCGACACGCACGAGGATGTCCTCGCCGTTGGAGATCCCGCCCTGCACGCCACCGGAGTGGTTGGACAGGGTCCGGGGCCGGCCGTCGGGGCCCGGCACGAAGGGATCGTTGTGCTCGATCCCCGTCATCGTCGTGCCGGCGAAGCCACTGCCGATCTCGAAGCCCTTGGCCGCCGGCAGCGACAGCAGTGCCTTGGCGAGGTCGGCCTCGAGCTTGTCGAACACCGGGTCGCCCAGTCCGGGGGGCACGCCGCGCGCCACGCAGGCCACGACGCCGCCGAGCGAGTCACCGCGCCGGCGCGCCTCGGTGATCGCCGTGCTCATCGCCTCGGCCGCTCCGGGGTCGCCACAGCGCACCGGCGACGCCTCGACAGCTTCCCTCTCGACGGTGCTCGAGTCGGTGGCGGCCCGGATCTCGTGGACCTGCGCCACCCAGGCGACCACCTCGATCCCGCAGGCCTCGGCCAGGAGGCGGCGCGCCACGGCCCCGCCGGCCACGCGGGCGGCCGTCTCGCGGGCGCTGGCGCGGCCTCCGCCCTGCCAGTTGCGGATGCCGTACTTCGCCTCGGTCACGTAGTCGGCGTGGGACGGGCGGTACATGTCGCGCAGGTGCTCGTAGGCCTCGGGACGGGCGTCGGTGTTCGGGATGAGCATCCCGATGGGCGTACCGAGAGTGCGCCCCTCGAAGGTTCCCGACAGGATCTGCACCCGGTCGGCCTCGTCGCGCTGGGTCGTGAGACGGCTCTGGCCGGGCCGGCGCCGGTCCAGGTCCACCTGGACGTGCTCGGGACCCAGCGCCAGCCGGGGCGGGCAGCCCTCCACGCTGACGCCGATGGCCCCGCCGTGGGACTCCCCGAAGGTGCTGATCCGGAAGGTGTGGCCCCAGGTGCTGCCCATCGCCCCTACGTTAGGTCGCCGCGGCCTCCGGGGCGCCCCGGGACCCGCCGCTCCGAGCCGGAGGCCCCGCCGGGCCGGCCGGGCCGCTCACTGAAGCAGTCCCAGCAGAGCCTGCTCGACGACCTCGCTGAGCGCCGGGTGAATGTAGAACTGTCCGGAGGCGATCTGGGTCACGCTCAGGTCGAAGGCCATGGCCTGCACCAGTTGCTGCAGCAGAACCGCCGCGTCGGGCCCGCAGATGTGCGCACCCAGCAGGCGGTCCGAGGCCGGGTCCGCCAGAACCTTGCAGAAGCTCGCGGTGTCCTCCATGGCCCACCCGTAGGCGGTGTCGCCGTAGGGTCGCAGCGAGCGGCGGAAGGGTCGCCCGGCGGCAACCAGCGCCTGCTCGGTGAGACCCACCGAGGCCACCTGCGGCGAGGCGAAGACGGCGTGGGGGACCGGCCCGAGGGCCAGCGGCCGCAGGTCCTCCGGATACGCCAGGTTGTGGGCCACCGCCCTGGCCTCGGCGTTGGCGACGTGCTTCAACTGGTTGGGGTTGCAGATGTCCCCGAGCGCCCAGACCCCCTCCGCGGTCGTGCGGCCGTAGCGGTCCACGACCACGTAGCCGGCCTCGTCGAGCGCCACGCCGGCGGCGCCGACCTGCAGTTCGTCGCCGTTGGGGACCCTCCCGGCGGCCACCAGCAGCACGTCGGCGCGCAGGGTCTCGGCGCCTGAGCCGTGGCGCACGTCCAGCGAGACCGCGCCGTCGGGTGCGCTCGCGGCGGCGACCGGCTGCGCCTCGGTGATCACCCTGAAGCGCTTCCGGTAGGCGGCGGTGAAGGCCTCGCTCACGTCGCGGTCCTCCGCTCGCAGCAGCCGGGGCCCGCGGTTCAGGATGGTCACCTCGCTGCCGGCTGCGTCGAAGACGTGCGCCATCTCCGCGGCGATGTAGCCGCCGCCCCAGATCAGCAGGCGTTCCGGGGGCTCGGGCAGGCGCATGATGTCATCGGAGGTGTGGTAGGGCACCGCGCTCAGGTCCGGATGCGGCGGGACGAAGGGCCGCGCTCCTGCGGCCAGCACCACGGCGTCACCGGTGATCTCCGCGCCGGCCACCTCGAGGCGGCGCGGCCCACAGAACCGGGCCTGGCCCTTGTACACGGCGACGTTCGCCAGCCCGCGGCGGTAGTCCTCGCCGGCCGCCGCGATCGGATCGATGCGTCCGAACACCCGCCCGGTGACCTCGGACCAGTGCACCTGCTCCACGTGTGCGGTGACACCCAGGCGACCGGCGTGGCGCGCCGTCTCAGCCACGTCGGCCACGTGCACCAGCATCTTGGAGGGAATGCAGCCCCTGTTCAGGCAGGTCCCGCCGAAGTCGGCGCGCTCCACGATGGCCACCCGCAGGTCCTCCAGTTCGGGGATCAGCAGCGAGTTGCCCGAGCCCGCCCCGACGATGACGAGATCGAAGTGCGCCACGGCTGAAACCCTACGCCGAGGGTCCCGAACCCGGTCCGATCCCGGGGCGGCGGCGACGGCGGGGGAGACTGGGAATCCGAGGGGCTTGGCCCCCGGTGGGGTGCCTCGGTAGTCTCCGCTGCATCGTCCCGAGCGTCGCCCGACCGCGCCGCTCGCGGCGGGCACGCTGAAGTGAACTGAACGAAGGGGTGTCGGTGAAGACCTACCCGACCGAACGCATCCGCAACGTGGCGCTCGTGGGTGCCAGCAGTGCAGGCAAGACCATGCTGGCCGAGGCCATGCTGTTCCGAGCCGGCGCTCTCGACCGCATGGGCGGCATCGAGTCGCAGAACACGGTCTGCGATCACGAGCCGGAGGAGCGGGATGCCGGCAGCTCGCAGGTCATGGCGCTGGCCTCCTTCGAGTGGAACGACCACAAGATCAACCTGCTGGACACGCCGGGATCGTTCGACTTCGCCGGCGAGCAGTGGGCCGCCATGGCGGTGGCCGATCTGCTGGTCATGGTCGTCGACGCCACAGCGGGAGTCGATCACGCCGTCGCCGGCGCCTGGCGGCGCGCCGCCGAGGCGGGCATCCCGCGCCTCTTCTTCGTCAACAAGCTGGACCGCGAGTTCGTCGACTTCGACGCCGTGCTCAGCGAGTTGCAGGAGACCTTCGACAGCGGGGTGGCCCCGCTCGAGCTGCCCATCGCCGAGGGGCCGCGCTTCTGCGGCGTGGCGGACCTGCTGAGCGACGACGCCTGGCTCTACGAGGGCGGCTCGATCACCGAGACCCCCATCCCCACCGACATGGCGGCGCGTGTCGAGGAGGTGCGGGAGTCGCTCATCGAAGGGATCGTCGTGGCCGACGACGACCTGCTGGAGCGGTATCTGGAGGGCGACGTTCCCACC
>JAPPKQ010000270.1:0-4144 GCA_028819945.1 bacterium
ACGGATGGCCCGCCCTGGGGGGCCGTTTCACGGGCGGGCCCCATGCGGGGGTCGGCATCGGGGGAGACGGCGGAAATATGCGGGACTGGACGGTGGGCTGGCGGTGGCACCCGGAAGGCTCGGCGCCGGACGTGAGCTTCGGGCTGAGGGCGGTGCGAAGGGAGGGCCATGGGGAATCCCCGGACGACGCCGTCGGGTTCGACCTCACGGCCAGGTGGTGACGCCCGAGGGAGAAGATGAAAAAAACCGGGTGGCGGGACCGCGCCCGGGCCGCCGGGGTGAATCCGGCCCCGTTTCGGGTCGGAGACCGGGGAATCGGGCAGTTCCATGCCCGGCCCGGCCATCCTGCGCATGGATGCGGTCGTCTGTTAGATTTCATATAATTTGAACCGGCCTGTCCCGGATTATCTGGAAGGCAAGTGGGACAGTTTGGCCCGGATTGCGCCAACTTTGTTTCTGGCCCGGATTATTTCGGCATTTCTTCCCGGCAGCGCTCAGGAAGCGTGATTGGATAGGCGGGCCGGGACCGGGGTGGCCGCGGACCCGCCCGGGATTCAGAAGACGGTGGCCCTGAGCAGGTCGTTCCATCCAGTCCTTGATGTTGTTTCCCGTTGACAAGAACGCCGCCTGCCAAAGCGATGAACGCCCTGTTTCCGTCTTCTGAAAGCTCGCCGTGATTGGGCGGTCCCGGCAAAGTGGCGTCGGGCGAATTCCAGGCCGGTGTGGCTGGCTGCTTTCCTGTGCGCTGTTTCTGCTGGCAGGAAACTTGGCGTTCCCCGCCGCGGCGCAAACCCAAACGCCGGAACTACTGCTGTCGCCGTCTCCACTGCAAATGGACGAAGGTGGCAGCGCCACCTACAACCTGAAGCTCGCGACACGGCCTTCAGCGGAAGTGACCCCCACCGACGACGACGACCTGCCCGTTCTTTCCATCAAAAACGTGCTCCTGGGAGACGAGGGCGACAAGGGAGTCACAAACCTGACCCACAGGGTCACCCTGAACCCTGCCAGCGGCAGGACCGTAACCGTGAAATACGCCGATACGGGAAAGGGCACCGCCACCTCGGGAACAGGCGGCGACTACGCCGCGTTATCTTCCGGGACGCTCAGCTTCGCCCCCGGCGAAACCAGCAAGTTCATTGCGATAAAGGCGTATGGGGATACCGACTACGAGCCTGATGAATCCATCGTCTTGCGCCTGACCGAACCGGTCAACGCGACCCTTGCAAGCGGCGGCAATACGCTGGATGCAACCGGCTTGATTGAAAACGACGACGCGGCGCCGGCGCCCACCGTCGATCCGGGGGACATTACCGTGGAGGAAGGCGAGTCCGCCGTATTCACGCTAACCCGTGAACATGACTTCGAGGAGCTCACCGTTTCCTACGGAACCAGCCCCGGCAGCGCGGACGAGGCCAACAACGATGCAGCCACTCCCGGTGTGGACTATGTGGCCTACAGCGACACTTCCACGGCAGTCTTCAAGGAAGGGGAGGATGAACTCACCCTTGAGTTCGAAACCGAGGATGATGATCTCCACGAAGCGCCGGAAGACTTCACCGTCACCATCACCAGCGGAGATCATTCGGAACACTATACCGTCACCATTGCCGATAATGACGACGCGCCCACCGTGACTCTCGCCCTGGCTTCATCCAGCATCAGTGAAAAAGACGGACGAACCAGGGTAACGGCGTCGCTCGACCGTCCCACCAGCCGCGCACTCGGGCTGGAGGTCGGCGTCACTCCGGTTGACCCGGCCGTTCCCGGGGACATCAAAAAAAGCGGGCATCGGCTCACTATCGCGGCAGGAACCAAGACCAGCACCGGCGTCGTGGCGCTGACCGGGGTTGACAATAACGTGGACGCGCCGGACAAGACCGTGACGGTGTTCGCGCTGCTTTTCGGCAATGACGACATTGACGATCCCACGGATCAAACCCTCACGATCACCGACGACGACGACGCGCCGACGCTGTCGGTGCGGGACGCGAGCGCGGCCGAGGGGGCCGCGCTGTCGTTCACGGCGAGCCTCTCGGCGGCGAGCGGGCACGACGTGACGTTCAGCTGGCGCACGGCGGCGGACGGCGACGGAGACCACCCTGCCGGGGCGGCGGACTACACGGCGGTGGCCGCCACCGCCGTGACCATCGCGGCGGGCGCGACGACGGCGGCGCTGTCGGTGTCGAGCGCCCAGGACACCCTCGACGAGGAGGACGAGACCTTCCTGGTGCAGCTCTCGGCGGCCACCAACGCCACCATCGGCGACGCCGAGGCGACCGGCACCATCACCGACAACGACGCGGCCACCGCGACGGTCTCGGTGGGCGACGCGACGGCGGTGGCCGAGGGCGACGACCCGGCGGCGACGGTGGACATGAGCTTCCCGCTGACGCTCTCGGCGGCCTCGGGGCGCGACGTGACGGTGACCTACACGCTCGGCGGCACGGCCACCGCCCCCGGCGACTACACGGCGCCGGACCCGCTGAGCGTGACGATCGCGGCGGGCAGCACGACGGGCGCGATCGTGATCCCGGTCAGGGGCGACACGCTGGACGAGGCGAACGAGACGGTGGAGGTGGCGCTCGCGAGTGCGACCAACGCGACGCTCTCGGGCGTGGAGGGGGCGACCGAGGCCGAGGGCACGATCACCGACGACGACACGGCCACCCTGTCGATCGACGACGTGAACGCCGCCGAGGGCGGCAGCGCCGCGTTCACCGTCACCCTGTCCACGCCGAGCGCCGCCGATGTCACAGTCACCGCCACCACCTCCGAGGGCACCGCCACCGCCCCGGAGGACTACACCCACAAGGCCCAGGATCTCACCATCGCCGCCGGCGACACCACCGCCGCGTTCAGCGTCGCCCTCGCGAGCGACTCGCTCGACGAGCTCGACGAGACCTTCACCGTCACCCTCTCCGGCGCCTCGGGCGCGACCATCTCGGACGCCACCGGCACCGGCACCATCGCCGGCAACGCCGACACCCTCATCTCCATCGCCGACGCCTCCGCGCGCGAGGGCCAGAGCCTGAGCTTCACGCTCACCCGCAGCGGTGACCTCTCGGCCGCCTCGTCCGTCACCTACACCACCGGCGACGATCCGACCACCGGCGCGGCCAAGGCCACCGCCACCGGCGCGCAGGCCGACTACACCCGGCAGGCCACCGCGGCGACGGTGAGCTTCCTGGCCAACGCCGCCACCGCCACGATCACGGTCGCCACCCGCGCCGACGCGCTCGTCGAGGGCGACGAGACCTTCCGCGTCAACCTCGCCGCCCCCGGCGGCGCATCGCTCGCGGGCGCGTTCGCCACCGGCACCATCACCGAGGGCACCAGCGGCTACGCCGTCGCCGACGCCTCCGCCGACGAGGGCGACAGCCTCGGCTTCACCGTCACCCGCTCCGGCTTCACCGGCGCCGCCTCCTCCGTCAGCTGGAGCACCGCCGACGACACCGCCGACGGCGCGAACCAGGCCGCCGACACCGGCGCGGCGCGCGACTACACGCCCCAGGCCACCGCCGCCGCGCTCGCCTTCGCCATCGGCGACACCACCAAGACCATCACGGTCGCCACCCGCGAGGACATCGCCGACGAGCCCGACGAGACCTTCCGCGTCGCGCTCTCCGCCCCCGGCGCCACCGTCGCGCTCGTCCGGGGCGCGGCCACCGGCACCATCGTCGATGACGACGCCACCACGGTGACGCTCGCCGTGCCCGACGCCACCGCCACCGAGGGCCGCGCCGCCGACACCGCGCGCATCACCCTGACCCTGAACCGGGGGCTCGTCTCCGGCGAGTCGCTGGGCGTCCCGCTGGCCTTCGACGGCGGCACGGCCGGCACGCACTTCACGCTCGCGCTCGCCTCCCCGGCGCCCGCGGGCGTCACGCTCTCCGGAACCACGGTGACCTTCACCGGCCCGACCACGGGCGCGACGGCCACCTCCGCCGCCGTGCTGCTCTCGGCCAGCCCCGACGACGACTCCGCCGACAGGACCGTGACGGTCTCGATCCCGTCCGCCTCCACCGGCAGCGCCCCGATCCTCGCGGCCTCCGGGCTCGGCGGCGGCGCCACCGGCAGCCGCACCGGCGACGGCGAGATCACTCTCGCCGGCGACGGCGACGCGCCGACGGTCACGATCGAG
>JAPPKQ010000270.1:4154-7376 GCA_028819945.1 bacterium
TCCCCGGGTGGCGCGGCGGCGAGCTCCGGGGCGGCGCCCGCGGCCCCCCCCCCCCCCCCCGGCCGCGCGGGGGGGGGGGGCCGGCCCACCCCCCCCGGGGGGGGCGCCGCGGGGGCGGGGCGCCGCCCCCCCCGGGGGGGGGGGGGGGCGCCCCGGCCCCCCGCCCGGGCTCGGGGTTTAAAACTCCCGCGGGCCAGGGCGACGCGCCGACGGTCACGATCGAGGACGTGCCCGCGAAGATCAACGACCGCACCCCCTTCACGGCCAAGTTCGTGTTCTCCGAGGCCGTGACCGGCTTCGCGGCCAGCGACGTGACCGTGACGGGCGGCGCCAAAGGCGTCTTCGCCGCCGCCAGCCCTTCGGTCTACACCCTCGTCGTCACCCCCGCGGGCTCCGCCAACGTGGTGGTCACCGTCGCCGCCAACGCCGCCACGGACGACGGCGTCAACACGGGCCCCGCCGCAGACGTCTCCGCCACAGTCGTCTGGGACGCCACCGCTCCCACCGTCGCCATCGCCGGCGTGCCCGCGAAGATCAGCTCTCGCGACCCGTTCACCGCAAAGTTCACCTTCTCCGAGGGCGTGACCGGCTTCGACGCCGCGGACGTGACCGTCACCGGCGCCGACAAGGGGACGTTCACGGCCACGAGCGCCGCCGTCTACACCCTGGTGGTCGAGCCCGACGGCGACGAGGACGTGGCGGTGACGGTGCAGGCCAACGCCGCCAGCGACGGCGTCAACAACGGCCCGGCCAGCGCGGTCGCGGCGACGGCGGTGTGGGACGCCGCCGCGGACACCGTCCCGTCGGGCTGCACGACCGGGCGCCGCGGCTGCGTGTGGATCACGGGGAGTTCGGCGATCGTCGAGGGCGGGACGGCGACCTTCACGGTGCACGCGCATCCGGCGCCGCGGGGCGCTCTGGACGTGAAGTTCGCGGTGTCCGAAACCTCGCCCTCGCGACGCTCGCGCTTCCTCAGGGGGGGGCACCGGGTGCCGCTGACGATCCCGGCGGGCCAGACCTCGGTGAGCTACAGCGTCGGGACCGTGGACGATGGCATCGACGAGGACGACGGCCACGTGACGGCGACCATCAGGCCGGGGACGCAGCACCCCGGCGGCGGGACCCGCACGTTCCAGCTCCCGGACGGGTTCCGCTACACGGTGCGCGAGTTCTACTACGGGACGATCGAGCCGAACCAGGCGCGGGTGGCGGTGAGCGACAACGACGGCGCGCCGCCGGCGCCGCCGCCGCCGGCGGTCTCGGTCGACGTGTCGAGCGCGAGTGTGAGCAAGGGCGGGTATGCGCATTTCTGCACCTCGGTCGACGGCTTCACGAAGCGCACGCCGGCCGCGCACGAGCCCGGGATCTTCAATGTGGAGCTGAAGGTCACGACCGCGGGGGGCGCCGTGGCGAAGGCCGTGAGCCAGCAGTACAGGACCGGCGTGACGGAGAGGATGTGCTCGCAGATCGACACCGCCCCGTGGGCGGGCGAGACGCTGGCGGCCCGGGTGCTGACGCCGGGGCAGCGGCTCCATCTCGGGCGCAACATCACGCCCTACGTTCCGGGCGCCACCTCCTCGGCGACGCTCACGGTCGGGGCTTCGCCGAGCGGGCTGTCCTGGGGGACCGGCTCGCGCCCGGTGGCGGAGTTCAGACTGGCTACGGACCCTCCCCAGCGCCAGAACGGCAGGCTCAGGACGGTGAACAACCTGGTGAACCTGAACGTGGACATCGTTCCGGCGGCGACGAGCGGCTTTGATCTGGGGTTCGACCTGTCGGGCACGGCGACACTGGGGACCGACTACACCATTCCGGGCGTGACCGGCAGACGGGGCACGGTGGCGGTGCCCTCGGGGGCCTCGCGCGTGACGATTCCGGTGACGATCATCGACGACACGCACGAGGACGACGGCGAGACGGTCGTTCTCACCCTGCGGCAGAGCGGGACGTACCAGCCGGCCTCGCCGCGCAGCGTGACGCTGACGATCCGCAACGACGATCCCGATCCCCCGCCGTCCAGGCCGGTGGTGACGGTGGCGGCGGGAAGCGCGGTGACGGAGGGCGGCGACGCGAGCTTCACGCTCACGGCGACCCCCGCGCCCGCGGCGGACCTGGACGTGGACGTGACGGTGGCCAGCGACGGCGACTGGGGCGTCACGGCGGGCACCCGGACGGTGACGATCCCGGCGACGGGGACCTACACGCTGACCCTTTCCACGCAGGACGATGGAGAAGACGAGAAAGACGGTTCGGTGAGTGTGACGGCGGTGGACGGCACGGGCTACACGGTCGGGTCGTCCGCCGCGGGCAGCGTGACCGTCCGGGACGACGACGCGCCGCCGGACACGCCGGACCGTGCGGCCTGCCAGGCGGCCGCCGACCGCATCGTGGAGGCGCGGGACCACCCGACCGACGCCTGGGCGAAGGGCGGCGGGAACGCGCATCACGTGGCGAAGTGGAACCGCGTGCTGGAGGCGATCGGGTACGACACGGGCACGGGCGTCTCCCCCATGCCGGCCGCGGAGATTCACGGCAACGCGGCGAAATGGCCGGGGAGCACGTTCAAGGCCGCCTCGACGTGCCTGAAGGCGCTGGAGGGCAGCGGGCCGGCAATCACGGTCGCGGCGGGAAGCGCGGTGACGGAGGGCGGAAGCGCTTCTTTTGTCTTCAGTGCCAGCCCCGCGCCGGCGTCGGACCTGGCGTTGACGGTGACGGTGGCGACGCAGGGGGAATACGGAATCACGGCGGGCACGCACACGGTGACGATCCCGACGACGGGTTCCCATACCCTGACCCTGTCCACGCAGGACGATTCGGAAGATGAAGAAGACGGCTCGGTCAGCGTTACGGTCGCGGACGGCACGGGGTGGACGGCGGGCGATCCCGCGACGGCCAGCGTGACGGTGCGGGACGATGACAAACCCGTGGTGACGGTCTCAGGCGGCGACGCGGTAGCGGAAGGCGGAAGCGCGTCCTTCACCTTCACGGCGACCCCGGCCCCTGCGGCGGACCTCGCGGTGAGCGTGACGGTCGCCAGCGACGGCGACTGGGGCGTGACCGCCGGTTCGCGGATGGTGACCATCCCCGCGACGGGCAGCGCCGCGCTGACGCTCGGGACCGCGGGCGACGACGTTGACGAGCCGGACGGGACGGTGAGCGTGACCGTAGGCGGCGGCACGGGTTACGACGCGGGCGACCCCGCCATGGCCAGCGTGACGGTCC
>JAPPKQ010000053.1 GCA_028819945.1 bacterium
CAAGACCGGCTGGGAAACCGGGTCAAGCAACGACACGCCCGCCCCGGATATCGGTACCTTTCATCGGACTCCTGTCCAAGAACTTCAGCGCTCAGCACGAGCCCCGGCGCTCGCAGCCGTCGCTGACGCTGCCGATCAGCAGTCTAATGACACAAGGGCCGCCAGTCCGCGGAGCGACCCTCGCGTCCGGCAGGCGACGCCGCCGAACGCGATGCACCGCTTCACCCGAGGACGCCCGTCAAGACCGCCCCGGAGAACGTCGATCAGTACGCAACTTTCACCATTGGAGCACTGTTTCTTTCGGCATCCGAGCACCGTTACGTTCGCAGTCCGAGCGGCGCATCGTTCGGAACCGGAGGCTGGGGTGACCCCCGAGATCGGCCTCTCCCCTGCTCTTAGTCGAGGGGGTCGAGCGGCTTTCTGTGCGTCGAGCGTTCGACGGGTGGGTCTGGGTGTGCGGCGCGGAGATGCTGCAGGTGATTCTGGAGATCAGGTACTCGCGACCTCAGATAGGCGAGCGCGGCGTCTCGCTCGGCGTCGAACTCCCCGTCCTCTTCAAGGTCTCCGGGTTCCGCGAGAAGGTCCACGATCCGAGCGAGGTCGCGACTGGAGAATCGCGTCCCATAGCGGTGCATGTGAAACAGCAACCCGTCCTCGAGGCAATACGAGCCGCCGTCATCGATGGCCTTCAGGTCGATGTAGTCGCGGAGTTTCGGGCGGTAGAGGACGACATCGAGCTTGGAGGCGAGCAGGTCAGGCAGAGACGCCACCGGCAGGCCAGCAATCAGGGTAGGTGGCCGGATGTTGCGGACGAAGCCTGGGTTGTCGCCGCGGTGTGGGGCGAAGAACACCTCCACCTGCACGCCGCAGAGGGTGGCGTGCATCATGTCATCCTCCGCAAGCGAGACGTCGATGTCTTCGGTCTGTTTGGCCAGAGCGCCGCTTATTCGCCGCCCGCTGAACGGCCGGAGGGTCATGAAGTCCAAGTCGAAGGACACGCGATGGCGCAGATGAATGGCCAGCGCGGTTCCGCCGACAAGAGAGCCGTCCAGGCCCCTGACGACCTTGGCGAGCATCGGCCACACCGCGCGCATCTCTTCGCTGAGATGGTCGCTCCAATCGTCGAGTTCAGACAATGCGCCTCTCAAAGTTCGGTTCTGTGGGCCAACGCGACATCGATGCGACACGCCGTCGGGTGCGCGTCGTAGCCGCGCATCGTGCGGAGAGTCCGCAACGCGGAGAGGGGGAGGTTGCTCAACGCCCATGCCCGTGCGGCCATGTCCTCGCTGTCGATCATCCGCCCGGCGACGGCCACCGCGTCGGCGGGCAAGGAAAGCTCCGCGGGATGGGTGCCCGAACTGAACAGGCTCCAGAACTGCGGCGGCACCCGCTCCGGCACCGGTCCGGGGGCGCCCGCAGGCCGCGGCAGGGTCGCGAGCACGTCAAGGCAGCGCTCAGAGAGGCTCAGCTTCCACACCTCGCCCAGACGCGTCCCGTAACCCCACAGCAAGCGCGCGGACTCGCAGCAAACCAAGCCCGCCTGTTGCATCGCGGCGAGGCATTCGCGCACGGCTGCCGCCGAGAGGCCGGACGCGTCAGCGAGGGCGTGCACCGTCGCGCCTCCGATGCGGCGGCGAAGAATCGTCAGCACGAGTCGATGATCGGCCGACAACTGGGGATCGTCGTGGCGAACATCGAAGGTGGGCCCGATAGCCACACGATACCGGTGCCCGGCCGATCGGCCTCTGTGAAGGGTCGATGCTCGAGCCGCGGGCGCCTGAGGTGCTCGATGACTCCGGTGAGGACCTCCATCTGCCGACGGCGCTCGATGACGAGATCGACCTCGTGGCCGTCATGGGTCCGCCAGTGGCCGACGCCAGCGATGTCGCCGGTCCAGGACGCCTGCTTGAGGATTTCGCCCACGACGAAGGTCTCCAGCAGGTGCCCGAACTCGCTCAGCGCTGCCGGGTCGAGCCGCCCCAACCGGGCCGGGCTTAGACCGCACCCAACTTTCGCAATTGGAGCACTGTGTCTTTCGGAATCCGAGCATCTTTACGTTCGGAATCCGAGCGGTTCTTGGTTCGGAACCGGAGGCCCGGGAGACCCCCAGATCGGGCTCTCCGCCGCGAGATCGTCCCGCAGTTCCGCGACGGCTACACCGACATCCGCCGCCGCTGGGACGCCGCGGTGTGCGATGCGCTGGCCTGGGACACCCGCGAAATCGCAGAACTCGGCAAGCTGCTCGCAGACGAGCCCTACGTGCGGGGAGTCGCGTACGGACAGTGGAAAGCGTGATGCGCTGTCGGGGAGTCCAAGGCGGGACGTGTGGCCTCTTGAAGCGCTACAAAAGGCGATCTTTATGACTACTTCTACGGCGACTACCACGCTGCGCGTGCCGCGCGCGATCCGAGACGAGATCGCCCGTCTGGCGGAGCGGCGCCGAACGACGATGGTGGAGGTGGTGACCGAGGCCGTGCATCTGCTCGGACGCCACGAGTGGTGGGCGTCGGTCCGGCACGCGCTCGACGAGATGTCTCCCGCACAGACCGCCGAGTATCAGGCCGAGAGCCGGCTGTGGGATGCTGCTTTGGCCGACGGCCTCGATGAGCGCTGAGCAGTGGCTTGTTCGAGGCGACCTCTGGCAAGTCGATCTAGGCGCCCGACCGGAACACCCCGAACAGGCCTTCAGCCGCCCGGCGCTGATCGTCTCCGACGATCGGCTGCACCACCGGAATCTCAAGATGGTGATCGTGGTGCCCGGCACGTCGGTGATTCGACGCGTGCCCCTGCACATCCTGGTCGAACCCGACAGCGGCAACGGCCTGAGCGCCACGACCGCCTTTCAGACCGAGCAAGTACGAACGGTGTCGACCGCCCGCCTCACCGACCGGCTCGGTCGCCTCGATCCGCTTAGCCGACACGCCATCGACGAGGTCCTGCGGAACGCGCTGAGCCTTTAGCGACGCACGGGACCGCCCCGCTGATCGCTCAACGGCTTTGGCACACTCACGTGGGATCTGGCTGGGAGAGGCGCGGCGGCTTCGGGGCGAATCCGGCCCCCGGCTAGAGTGGCCGGATGGACATTGCCGCTCCGTCGGAGGCGGCAGCGCGGCTTGCCGCCGACGAATTGGTGGCTGCCGGCGCTGGCAAGGTGCTGCTGTTCGGCTCGGTGGCGAGGGGTGACCAGCGCCTCCACAGCGACATCGACCTCGTCGCCATCTTCGACGACCTGGACTACTCCCGGCGATGGAACCTTCGCTACGAACTGGCGAGCAAGGCCGGAGCCGCGTGCGGCCACAGCGTG
Source organism: bacterium (assembly GCA_028819945.1). Classification (GTDB taxonomy): domain Bacteria; phylum Actinomycetota; class Acidimicrobiia; order Acidimicrobiales; family CATQHL01; genus VXNF01. The sequence goes on from JAPPKQ010000053.1 coordinate 3,305, forward strand.
GATGTGCACGTGACAGACCGCCCCGAGTGGGCGCGCCGAGTCGATCAGGTGTCGGCGTCTTTCGAGGCTCGCATAGCCCCGGGCGCGGTGGCGCTGGTGGACCGCCCCGCCGAGGGCGTCAACTGGGACAAGGAGATCGGTTTGCCGGACACGAACGACAAGGAAGCCGCGCAACGCCTCGACGACGTGAACCGGGAGCTGAGCCTGCTGCGAAACTGCCTGAGCCCCAGCGAATGGGAAACCGGTGCGGCCGAGGTAGGTCGGACCGGCGAACGGGATCGCCTCAGACAAAATCGGCTCATCGAAGTGCGCGCCAAGGCCGCGATGGCGATCGAGCACTCGGTAAAGGCGCTCACCGCCCTCGAGGGGAGGCCGGTCCGGCACCTTCACGACATCGCCAAGCTGCTCGACGACATCCCGGCGCAGCGGCCTGCGGTGGACCGGGCCATGGCCAGCCTCGCCTGCAACGAGGTGTCGATTTGGCGCCAGGCCGGCACATACGCTGCCGACCGACCCGAACTCACCGCTGACGAAGCCGCCGCCTTGGCCGGCCGGCTCGCCGGTGTCGCATGCGCGGTGGCATACATCGCCGTCGCCGAGTTCGAGGCCCGCTCTGTGGCCACCGAAGTCGCTTCGGAGACGCACCCCATCATCTCGTCCACCCGGGAGATTCTCAACACTGCCGACCTGCTCACCGGCGAGGCGATCTGAGCGACGCTACACCCGCCGGTCAACTCGGGGTGTGGAGCGAGGACGGCCTGCTAGCCGGGGTCGTTGGGGTGCTGCGCCAAGGGGATGACCTGGATGTCGAGCCAGGGGAAGAAGGGCAGGGACGCCAGGGCGGCGTGGAGGTCGTCGGGCGATTCGGCGCACCAGACGCCCCAGTTGGCCCAGCGGCCCGGCACGCGCCAGAGGCGGCGGATGACACCCGCTTCGACGAGTTCCCGGCCGCGCGCCCGTTCGGCGGCCATGAGCTCGTCGCGCCGGGCGGGGTCGCCGTCGGGTGGCCAGTCGACCTGGATGTGGACCAGATACTCGGCAGCGTCACTCATCGGGGGCCTCCTTCTCCTCGCCGGCGGCCTGAGTCTCGCCGCGTAGCTCGGCCAGCACTTCGCCGGTGTCGGCGCCCAGCGGGCGGCCCACGAACGACACCTTGCCGGGCGTGCGGGACAGGCGCGGCGACACGGCCTGCATCACGACGCCGTCGACGGTCGTGAACAGCCCTCGCCGGGCGAAGTGCTCATCGGCGAACAGGTCCCCCATGGTGTACACGGGGGCGATGGCGGCGTCGGCCTCCTCGAAGCGGCGGATCACCTCGGCCGACGGCCGCTCGGCGATCCAGCCCGAGACGAGCGCCTCCAAGGCGTCGCGGTTCTCGAAGCGTGCCGTGAAGGTTGTGAACCGCTCGTCGCCGCCCGCGCCGATGAGATCCAGCACCCGGTTGGCCACGGTGTCGCTGGAGGCCGAGAGCGCCACCCACTCGCCGTCGCTGCAGAGATACGTCCCCCGCGGCACCGAGTAGGGGATGCCGGCGCCTAGGCGCGGCTGCTCGTAGCCCAGGTGGGCGAACGCCGAGGGCAGCGGCCCCATGACGTGCATGAGCGCCTCCACCAGCGAGAGATCCACCACCTGGCCCCTGCCGCTGCGGCGGGCCTCCCACAGCGCCGCCATCGCGCCGAAGGCCCCCAGCGTGCCCGTGAGTTCGTCGGTGAGCGCCACCGGCGGCAGCAGCGGCTGCCCGCCGGCCTCGCCGCTGATCGCCGCATAACCGCTGAGCGCCTCGGCCAGGGTGGCGAAGCCGGGCCGCTGGGCGTACGGGCCTTCCTGACCGAAGGCCGTGACGCGCAGGATCACCAGCCGAGGGTTGCGCGCCAGCAGCACGTCCGGTGCCAGCCCCAGAGCCTCCAACTTCCCGGGCCGCAGGTTCTCCACGAGCAGGTCGGCGCCGTCGATCAACCGCAGCATGGCCTCGAGGCCCTCGGGGGTCTTCAGGTCCAGCACCACGGTGCGCTTGTTGCGCCCCGCCAGCTTCCAGAAGTAGGAGTCGGCGTCGCCGTCGGGCGGCATCCAGCCCAGCCGGCGGACCGAATCGCCGCTCGGCGACTCCACCTTGATCACGTCGGCGCCGAGGTCGCCGAGCAGCCGGGCCGCGCCCGGACCGGCCACGACGGTCGCCATGTCCACCACCCGGACGCCGGCCAGCGGCCCCTGGCCCTCCCCGGGCCCGCTTACGTCAGCCACCCGCACCGGCTCCGGTGTCGCCCCCACCGACGACCCGGCCCTGCCCGGGCGCGGCTCGGGCCCGTCAAGCACCATCTGTGGATCGGCGAGGCAGCAGCACCGAGCGCTTGTAGGTCGTGACCACGGTGCCGTCCTGGTTGCGCCCGACGGTTTCGACGGTGACGATGCCGGCGTCGGGGCGCGACCGGCTGGGGCGTGCCTCGAGCACCGTGCTGATGCCGTAGAGCGTGTCACCGGGATACACGGGCGCGGTGTGGCGCAGGTCGGTGGTGCCCAGGTTGGCCAGCGCCCGCCCCGAGATGTCCGGCACGCTCATGCCCAGCAGGAGCGAGTAGATGTGCGGGCCGGCCACGACCGGGCGCTCGAACGGCCCCTGGGTGCCGTCGAAGTGCGCCGAGTCCACGTGCAGCGGGTGCACCTCAAGGGTCAGCATGCAGAACAGGTGGCTCTCGGCCTCGGTGATGGTCTTGCCGGGCCAGTGGCGGTACTCGTCGCCCACCTCGAAGTCCTCGAAGCAGCCGCCGAAGCGCCGCTCACGCGCCTCGAAGACCCGGCCCCCGCCGGCCGCCGAGTCCTGTTCGCCTCCCATCAGCCCTCCAGCGCCGCCGCCTCGTCGATGATGCCCGCAGGGTCGTCGTGGGGCACGCTGCGCAGCCAGTCCGGGTTCACGAGCCGACCGAAGCCGGGCTCGTCGGGCAGCGGGTCCATCAGCCCGTCGCGCACCACCGGCTGGCGCAGCGAGTCGGCGAACTGGTCCACGCCGCTGCCGACGATGCCCCACTCCAAGGGCAGGTCGGAGCGACCCAGTCCCCCGAAGATCTGGGCGTGCTCGAGGGCGTTCATGTGTGGACCGATCTGCATGCCGGCCGCGTCCGCCTGCGCCAGGATGTCGCCGATCGAGGTGATCCCGCCCATCGTCGTGACGTCGACCCGCACGAAGTCGACCGAGTTGTGGGCGACGAGCGACTCGGGGTAGTGCGCCCCGCCCTGCTCGTCGCCGAAGGCGATGGGGAACGGCGACCGTTCCCTCAATGCCGCGATGATGCGAGCGTTGCCGGGCGGGAAGGCGTCCTCGAACCAACCCAGGGTCATGTCGAGGCTCTCCAGGAAGGCCACCGCATCGTCGACGGCGCTGAACATCCAGGCCCCGTCGCAGCCCACCCAGAGTTCGTCGGCCACTGAGGCGGCCGCCTCCAGGCGGGCCTTGGAGCGGACCACGTCGGGCGCCATCGGCAGTTTGACGCGCCGGTAGCCCCGCTCGTACAGGTCGGTGACCTGCTCGATCACCGCGGCGGGATCGATGGAGGGCGGGTAGCCGGCGATCCCCGTCACCGGCATCGCCACGTTCGAGCCGCCCAGCATCTGTGCGATGGGCAGGCCGCGGCGCTTGGCCTCGGCATCCCAGACCGCCAGGTCGACGATCGACAGGGCCCGCAGGCCGATCCCCCCGACCAGGCAGGACAGGTTGGAGCGCTGCACGGACTCGAAAGCCGCCTCGGGCTCATCGGTGGGGCGCCCCAGGTAGCGCGGCCCGATGTAGTCGTGGATCATCTCGGCGATCGGGCCGTCGCGGCTCAGCGTGAAGCCGTACCCGCATATTCCGTCGCGGGTCCGCACCCGCACCAGGCCGAACTCCCGGTACTCCATGACCCAGTCGCCGAAGCGGATCACCTCGGGCACCGGGGCGCGCACCGTCAGGGCGTCCACCGCTTCGATCTGCCGTCCTCGTTCGTCACTCATACGCAGAGATACCCCCCGTCGACGCTCAGTATGTGTCCGGTCTCCATGGATGCGGCATCCGACGCCAGGAAGATGGCCGGCCCCACGA
>JAPPKQ010000371.1 GCA_028819945.1 bacterium
GTCCCGCAGTGCCCGGATGAGGCTGGCGTCGCGCCGGGCGGCCTCCGCCAGCGCCGGCGCCGCGGCCTGCACGCTCAGCCGGTCGCAGTCGCCGGCGTGTATCGAGCCCACCAGCGGGCCCACGAGGCGCTCGAGGACCTCGTCGCCCAGACGCGATCGGATGAGCGTGCCGACGCTGCAATCCCCCCCGTCCGCGACCTCGCCGTGGCGGCTCAGGTCGCCCGCCAGCGCCGCCCGCCCGGCCGGCGACAGCAACCTCGGGTCGAGGTTCTCGGGATCCAGCGGCACGCCGAGGAACTGCGCCCGGGGGAGCGGGACGAGCTGCCCGTCGAGGTGGACGAAGGCCCGCCCGGTGGCGGGCGCCACGAGGTCGTCCGCCAGACCCAGCTCGGCGCAGAGCCGGGTGCCGTCGTCCACCCGGGCCAGGAAGGCGTCCGCCCCCTCGTCGACGGCCCTCCCGGCGAACTGCGAGGTCCGGATGACGCCGCCGGGTCGGGAAGCTGCCTCCAGCACGACCAGCTCGGCGTCCGGAGCCGACCGGTGCACCTCCCAGGCCGCGGCCAGTCCGGCGATCCCGGCGCCGACCACGCAGATGCTGGGCGGGCGCGGGCCGCTCATCGGCCGGGTGCCGCGCCCGCTCGCCGCGATCACGGCTCGACGGCGTGACCGTCGCGGTGCACCAGGTCGACCAGCCGCTCGAGGATCGCCGGATCGGTCTCGGGGAGCACGCCGTGGCCCAGGTTGAAGATGTGTCCCGGCCGCCCGCCGTTGGCGCGCAGCACCGAGCGGGCCTCGCTCGCCACGACATCCCACGGCGCCAGGCAGCAGGGTCGAGGTTGCCCTGCACCGCCACGCTCTCGCCCAGCCGGGCCCGGGCGGCGTCCAGCGGCACCCGCCAATCGATCCCCACGACGTCCGCGCCGGCGGCCATGTCCGCCAGCAGCTCGCCGGTGCCCACACCGAAGTGGATGGCGGGCACGCCCAACTCGGCAACCGCCGCCAGCACCCGACGGCTCGCCGGCGCGGCGAAGCGCCGGTAGTGATCCGGCGACAGGCATCCCGCCCAACTGTCGAACAGCTGCACGGCGGTGGCACCCGCCGCCACCTGCTGGCCCAGCGAGGCGATCGCCAGGTCGGCCAAGCGCTCGGTGAGGTCGTCCCAGAGCCCGGGGTCGCCGAGCATCAGCGCCTTGGTGCGCGCGTGGTGCCGGCTGGGGCCGCCCTCGATGAGGTAGCTGGCGAGCGTGAAGGGCGCCCCGGCGAAGCCGATCAACGGCACCGCCAATTCGCCGACCAGCAGCCGCACCGCCTCGTTGACGTCCGCCAGGTCCTCGCCGTCGGGCGGCCGCAGGCGAGCCAGATCGCCACGGCCGGCGAACGGGCGCTCCATCACGGGGCCGGTGCCGGCCACGATGTCCACCCCGAAACCGATCGCCTCCAGTGGCACCACGATGTCGGAGAACAGCACCGCCGCGTCCACCCCGTAGCGCCGCACCGGCTGCAGGGTCAGCTCGGTGACCAACTCGGGGCGCGCCACCGCCTCCAGGAGCGTCGTGTCGCCGCGGGCTCTGTGATACTCCGGCAGCGAGCGGCCCGCCTGGCGCATGAACCACACCGGCGTCCGATCGACCGGCAGCCCCCGGCATGCCCGCAGGAAACGGGAGTCCTCGAGCGCCGCCGCCACGCCGGTCACCCTACCGACGCCGCTCCCCGGCGTCCCCACCCTCGTAAGTCAGCGGTTAGCGAGGGTGGGGGTCGGGGGGCCGGGCTGCGACGCCTTTGGCCTGCCACGAAGGAGCAGAACGGCACCCCGACCACCACCCGGAGGGCGGGCTCGACGGCTAGGGTGGATCTCTTGTCCAGCGTCAGTGAGATCGACGTCGCGAGGTCGGAACTGGAGGCCGAGCAGGCCTACGTCGACCACGCCCACGCCTGCCTCGACGCCACCCGGCGGCGCATCCGCGAGTTCTGGGAGAGGGTGGCGGCCGGCCGGGACGGCACCCACGCCGCCCGCTTCGAACGCGACGTGCTGGAGCATCGGGTGTTCCAGCGTCTCGGCCAACTCGAACTGGGCGGCCGCTCGCTCTGCTTCGGGCGCATCGACACGCGCAGTGGCGGGAAGGCCGGCGACGGGGCGGGAGGCGACGGGGCGGGTGAGGGCGACGATGGTTCCGAGACGTTCTACATCGGCCGGATCGGGGTGTGGGACGAGGACCAGGCGCCCGTGGTGTGCGACTGGCGCGCTCCGGTGGCCGAGCCGTTCTTCCGAGCCACCGGCCGTCAGCCTCTGGGCCTGACCCGCCGCCGCCGCTTCGTCAGCCGCGGCAGCCGCCTGCTGGGATTCGACGACGAGCACTTCTCGCCCGGCGGGCTGGACGGCGACGGCAGTCCCACCGCCGTGGACCCCGACTCCGCCCTCCGGGAGAACCCGGCACTGCAGGCGGTCCTGGAGGCTCCCCGCACCGGCCGGCTCGGAGACGTCACCGCCACCATCCAGGCCGAGCAGGACGACGTCATCCGCGCCCCGCTGCCGGGCGTCCTCATCGTCCAGGGCGGTCCCGGCACCGGCAAGACGGTCGTGGCGCTGCACCGGGCCGCCTACCTCATCTACACCCACCGCTTCCCCCTGGCCGGCCAGGGCGTCCTGGTGGTCGGCCCGAACCCCGTGTTCCTCACCTACGTCGAGCAGATCCTGCCCTCCCTCGGCGAGGCCGGGGTGCGGCTCGTCACGCTCGGCGACCTGCTGGAGAGCGTGCCGGTCAGCGGTCACGACAGCGAGCCGGTGGCCCGCACCAAGGGCGACGCCCGCATGGCCACCGTGGTGCGCCGCGCCGTGCGGACCCGCCAGCGCGCCCTGCGGGAGCCCCTCGTGCTCGACTACGGCCTGCGGCGCCTGCGGCTCTCGACGGAGGCCAGCGGGGCCATCGTGGCCGGCGCCCGCCGCCGGGCCCGCACCCACAACGGGGGCCGGCGGCTCGTGGTCGAGGCGTTCTTCGAGTCGCTGGCAACCAGCGTCCGGCGGCCCGTGGACGCCGCCGAACTGGCCGGCGCGCTCGGTGAGACCCTGGACGTGCGCCGGGCCCTCGACTGGATGTGGCCGCAGCTCACGCCCGCCCACCTCCTGCACGACCTCTTCGGCAGCCGGGCGCTGCTGGCCCACGCCGCCGCCGGCGTGCTCGACGACGCCGAGACCGAGGGCCTGTACCGCCCGCGCCGGGCGCACGCCGACGACGTGGTCTGGACCAGCGACGACGTGCCGCTGATCGACGAGGCCCGCATGCTGCTGGGGCCGCGGAACCCCCGCGGCAACGCCGGGCGCATCCGCACCTACGGCCACATCGTGGTGGACGAGGCGCAGGACCTCTCGCCCATGCAGTTGCGCATGGTGGGGCGTCGCTCCCTCAACGGCTCGCTGACGCTGGTGGGCGACATCGCCCAGGCCACCGGCGCCTGGGCGCACGACTCCTGGGACAGCCTGGTGGATCTCGTCTCGCCGGAGGCACCGCCGAACTTCGCCGAATTGACGATCGGCTACCGGGTGCCGCAGCCGATCATGAGCTTCGCCGCCGCGTGCCTGCCCCCGGAGATGGCGGACCTGGTGCCGCCGCGCGCCGCCCGCCCCGGCGGCGAGCCACCGCGGATCGTGCGCCTGCCCGGGACCGATCCGCAGACGCGCGCAGGCGCCGTCGTGGCCGCCGTGCGCAGCGAGCTGCCGCACGTGGGGGCCGGCAATCTGGCCGTCGTCTGCGCCGACGAGCAGGTCGCCGAACTGTCCGGTGCGCTGACGGCCGCAGGGGTGGCCCACGGCACCTCCGCCCGGCGCGCCCTGGGCATGCAGGTGTCGGTCTGCTCGGCGCGCACCCTCAAGGGCCTGGAGGTGGACGCGGCGGTGGTGGTGGAGCCCGCCCGCATCGTCGCCGAGTCGGCCGCGGGGATGCGGCTGCTGTACGTGGCGCTCAGCCGGGCCACGCAGCGCCTCACCGTGATCGCCGGCGAGCCGCTGCCCCGCCCGCTGGAGGAGGCCGCCATCGCGGCGCTCGGGGCGTGACGCGACCCAGGGCGAATCAGGGTTGTCTAACTCGGGATGTGTTGTTAGGGTCCCCTAACATCAACAGCGGAGCGGGCCGCCCCGCCGCTTCTTCACTCCTGAGGAGACTTCATGAATACGCCGAGAACGTCTGTGCCGCGCCGTGCAGGACGAGCGATCTGGCTCGTTGCGACCGTGGCATGTCTCAGTCTCGTAGCGGCGGCCTGCGGCTCCGGCGACGATCCGGAGCCCGTGTCCTCCCCTGCTCCGGTCCCGCCGGCCGAGCCGGCCCCCGCACCACCCCCCGAGCCGGATCCTCCGCCGCCGCCCGAGCCGGCCCCGGCACCGCCGTCCGAGCTCGACGATCCCATCACCATCTATTCGGGGCGCAACGAGGACCTCATCGGACCGCTCGTGGAGATGTTCGAGGAGCAGACCGGCATCGAGGCCGACGTCCGCTACGGCTCCTCACCCGACCTGGCGCTGCTGATCGAGACCGAGGGGGATGCCACACCCGCCGACGTCTTCATCTCCCAGAGCCCCGGAGCCATGGGCTACCTGGCCACCCAGGACCGCCTGCAACTCCTCCCGGCAAGCCTGCTGGGCGCCGTGGACGAGAGCTACCAGGCCGGTGACGGCACGTGGGTGGGCTTCAGCGGGCGCCAGCGCGTGCTGGTGTACAACCCCAACCTCGTGGATCCGGCCGACCTCCCCGGCTCGGTGCTCGACCTCACTGACCCGGCCTACGACGGGCGTGTGGCCGTGGCGCCCGCCAACAGCTCCTTCCAGGACTTCATCACGGCGATGCGCGTCCAGTCCGGCGACGACGCCACGCTCGCCTGGCTGGAGGGCATGGCGGCCAACGACTCGCCCAACTACCCGAAGAACTCGGCCATCGTGGACGCGGTCCTGCGCGGCGAGGTGGACATGGGCCTCGTCAACCACTACTACCTGCTTCGCTTCCTGGCCGAGGACCCCGATGGCCCTGGCATCAACCACAACTTCGCTCCCGACGACATCGGCTCGCTGCTGATCGTCACCACCGGGGCGGTCCTGGGAACCTCCGACCAGCCGAGCGCGGCGCAGGCCTTCATCGAGTTCATGCTGACGCGCCAGGCGCAGGAGTTCTACGCCTCCGAGACCCGCGAGTACCCGCTGGCGGCCGGCGTCGAACCGCCCGGCGAGTTGGCCCCCCTCGACGTCGCCGGCGTCATGGACACCATCGACTTCGACCTTCTCGGCGGCGGCCTGGCGCGCACCCAGGAACTCATCGACCAGAGCGGCATCGTGCGCTGAGGGGGCCGCCGATCGTGCGCTGAGGGGCTGCCGATCGTGACTGAGGGCCTGCCAGTTGTAAACATTGCCTAACGAACTATGGTATTAGGCGTGCCTAATGCCCCCGAGCCTGCCGATGTCGTGCCGCGCCCGCAGGCGCCGGTCCGGCGTCGGCGCCTCGGCAACGGACGCAACGGCCAGACCGCCGGCAGGGGTGCGCGGGTGCAGGCCGGCGCCGCCGACCGCAACGGTTTCCGGGATCTGCGGGTCGTCGAGGTGTACAAGTCCTTCGGCGAGTCGAAGGTCCTGCACGGCATCGATCTGAGCATCGAGAGCGGGCGAACCCTCTCCCTGCTGGGTCCCAGCGGTTGCGGCAAGACGACGCTCATGCGCATCGTGTCGGGCCTCGACGTCGCCGACCGCGGGGAGGTGCACGTGGGTGAGCGCCTGCTGGCGGGTCCGGGCGTGAACGTGGCGCCGGAATCCCGGCGCATCGGCCTGCTCGGCCAGGAGCGCTCGCTGTTCCCACACCTCTCGGTGGGTGGGAACGTGGCCTACGGGCTCGGCCGCGCTGCCGACCGCGGCGCGCGGGTGCGCGAGGTGCTGGAGATGGTCGACCTCGCCGGCTTCGAGAAGCGCATGCCCGACTCCCTGTCGGGCGGCCAGCAGCAGAGAGTCGCCATCGCGCGGGCGCTGGCGCCGCGCCCGCGGATGTTGCTGCTGGACGAGCCCTTCCAGGCGCTGGACGTGCAACTGCGCATCGAGTTGCAGACCGAGGTCCGGGCCCTGCTGGGAGCGCTCGGGGCGACCGCGGTCATCGTCACCCACGATCAGGACGAGGCCTTCGTCATGGGCGACGAGGTGGCCGTTATGCAGGACGGGCACATCCGCCAGTGCGGCACCCCCGGCGAGGTCTACAGCCATCCCGCATCACCGTGGGTTGCGTCCTTCGTCGGCGACGCCAACTTCGTGCCCGGTCTCGGCTCGGGCTCCACCGTCGCCACCCCGCTGGGCACCCTGGCCACGTGCTGCGCGGTGTCGGGGAAGGTGGCGGTCCTGGTGCGCCCCTCGCAGCTGCGCCTCGTGGCACCGGGCGGCGACGAGGGCGCCGGCGCCACCGGCCAGGTCCAGGCGATGCGCTTCTACGGGCACGCCGCCGAGTGCCGCGTCAGGGTCGGGGACACCGTGCTTCTGGCGCGCAGCGACCGGATGCCGAGCGTGCGAGTGGGTGACGACGTGGCGCTCCGCTACGAGGGCCCGCCCGCGGTGGCCTACCCGGCGTCGGCCATGGCCGGTCTGCGGCGGAACGGCAAGCAGCGGCGCGAGGCTCAAGCGAGCCTGGCGCACTAGAGCCGGTCCGGAGCGACACGCCCGCCGAGCAGGCTCGGCCGCAACCCTCCGGCTCAGACGATGGATGCGGGACGCCTGTGCCGTACCTGGGGCTTTGGCCTGGGGCTGTTCTTCGCCGCGCCGCTCGGCTATCTCGTCTACGAGAACGTCCGGCTGCGCTCCGACGTGCTCGACATCCTGGCGGTGGCGCGGACCTGGGGTCCCCTGCGCAACTCCCTGGTGCTGGCAGCCACGGTGTCGGTGGCGGCGATGATCGTGGGAACCTGCCTGGCCTGGGCCACGGTCCGCCTCGACCTGCCGGGCCGGCGGCTGTGGGCGGCGCTGGCGCCGCTGCCACTGGTGTTCCCGACGTTCGTGGGCGCCACCGCGTTCATCGCCCTCCTGGCCCGCGGGGGCCTCGCCGAGCAGATCCTGTCGCCGCTGGGGGTGGGGTCCCTGCCGCGGCTCGAAGGCTTCTGGGCCGCCTGGCTCGTGCTCACCCTTTTCACGTACCCCTACGTGTACCTGCCGACCCGGGCCCGGCTCCGTCACCTGGATCCCACCTACGAGGAGGCCGCACGCGTGCTGGGGCGCAGCCCCAGGGCGGTCTTCGCCACGGTCACGCTGCCGGCGATCCTGCCGGCCGTCTCCGCCGGCGGCCTGCTGGTGTGCCTCTACACGCTCTCGGACTTCGGCGCGGTGGAGTTGCTGCGCTTCGGGACCCTGACGCGCTC
>JAPPKQ010000161.1 GCA_028819945.1 bacterium
ATCCTGAGCCGCGACGACCTGACCGAGGACCGGGTGGCCCGAGAACTCGTCGTCGGCGTGGCGCGAGGCGCAGCGGGTGGCGTCGAGGCACTTGCTGAGTCCGCCGCTGCGGCGCGAGCCGACAGCGACGACGGTCCGGTCGCCCTGCGGCTCTCGGGCTGGACGCACCGCGACGGCGGATTCTCCGACATCGACATGTCGGTGGGACGCGGCGAGATCGTGGCCATCTCCGGTGTGGAGGGATCCGGGGCCCGCGCGCTGGTCCACTCGCTGGCGGGCTTCGCACCGGCGACCGGCTCGCTGCAGGTCGGCGCGGAGAGCACCTCGGAGACGAACGGCGACGGCAGGAGCACCAAGGCCGCCACCGAGCAGGTGGGATTCGTGGGGGCGAACCGCGCCGAGAATCTCTTCTTCAACCTCTCGGTGGGCGAGAACCTGCTGTCACGCCTCAGCACCGACATCTGCGATCGGCTGGGACTATTGCATCCCCGGACTCTGCGATCGGCGGCGAACCACCTCGCCGACCAGTTCCGGGTCAAAGCGGGGTCGGTCGACGATCCGATGGGATCGCTCAGCGGTGGCAACCAGCAGAAGGTGGTGATCGGCGCGGCGACCGCCACCCGCCCGAAGGTCCTGGTCCTCGAGGAGCCCACCCGCGGCGTGGACGTGGGCAGCAAGTCCGAGATCTACCGGCTGCTGCGCCAGTACGCCGATCCCGAGAGTCAACTGGGGCTCCCGGACATGGAGGGCCACGGCGAGGCCGTCGTGCTGTACTGCACCGAGGACGCCGAGATCTTCGAGGTCGCCGACCGGGTCTACGTCATCGCCCAGGGCCGCATCTCCGGCGAGCTGAACCTCTCGGACTACGACGACGTGGAGTCCTTCGCCGCCGACCGCGTCCACCTCGAAGCCGGCGGCTAGCGCGGTCGGACGCTGCCTCACTGGGTCCGGTCAGCCGGCGGAGCAGTGGGCGTGCATGATCATCACATGGGGGACGAGACGCCGGGCGACCGGGTCTACGGCCAGGGCCAGGCTCTCAAGGGTCAGAGCGCCGAGTAGGGGTAACGAGCCGTCCTCGCCGAAGGCCACCTGGGTCGTGACGCTCTCGCCGCTGACCGTCGCCCGGGCCTCGCCCACGTCCGCCTCGAACAGCCGACCGTCGGCGAGTCGAAGCCTGCGTCTGTAGGTCGGTTCAACGCCGATCTCGCGCAGCACGCAGGCCGGCAGTGAGGTGTAGAAGGCGCCGGTGTCGACCAGCGCCTCGACGTCCACGGACCTCTCGCCGCTCAGATCGGTGATCCGCAGCGGCCAGTGGAATGTCCCCACGCTGTCGCCTCCCTCGGGTTGGTCCGGTGCCTCCCGCCGGTCCAGCATAGTCCGCTGAGAGCAGAAGATGGTTGTAATTGATAATTTTCAATGATTGTCAGCAATTCCCACCCGCGGCGACTCAGGTTGCCAGGATCTCCAACCGCGTGTTGCGGTCGGCTTCCGGTTCCGGCGGTCCGGGCCGTCACGGAGGCAGCCGTACGATGGGGGCGTGATGGAGCGCCCGCCTGCCGCGACCATCCCCGATGTCCCCGGGTCGTACCAGTTCATGGACTCCGACGGGCGAATCATCTACGTCGGTAAGGCCAAGTCGCTGCGGAGCCGGGTCGGCAGCTATTTCCAGAGTCCGGCGCAGCTCACCCCCCGGACGGCCCAGCTGATGGCCGCCGCGACGTCGCTGGAGTGGATCACCGTGGCCACCGAGGTGGACGCGCTCCTGCTGGAGTACAGCCTCATCCAGCGCCACCAGCCACGCTTCAACGTGCGCTACCGGGACGACAAGAGCTACCCGTTCCTGTGCGTCACGCTGGTGGACGAGTGGCCCCGGGCCATGGTCGTGCGGGGCCGCAAGCGCAAGGGCAACCGCTACTTCGGTCCCTACGGCCACGCCTACGCCATCCGCGAGACCCTCGACCTCCTGTTGCGGACCTTCCCGATCCGCACCTGCTCGGACAACAAGTTCGTTGATCATCAGCGACTCGGCCGGCCCTGCCTGCTGTACCACATCGAGCGTTGCGCCGGTCCCTGCGTGGGTGAGATCGAGCGGCAGCAGTACGACGACTTGGTCGCCGAACTTCTGGACTTCCTCGGTGGCGACACCGACGAGATCACCGCACGTCTCGAGGCCGACATGGCGGCCGCCGCCGAGGCCTTGGATTTCGAGAAGGCTGCCCGTCTCCGCGATCGTCTGGCCACCGTCCGCAAGGCCATCGAGCGCCAGGAGATGGTGGGCTCCCGAGCCGAGGACGCGGACGTGTTCGGCGTGGTCTCCGACGAGTTGGAGGCGGCCGTGTCGGTGTTCTTCGTGCGCAAGGGCCGGGTCATGGGCCAGCGCGGCTTCATCGTGGACCGCGCCGAGGACCTCTCCGGCCCCGAGCTGATGGGGAGGGTCCTGGAGCGGATCTACTTCGACGAGAACCCGCTGGGCTATCCGAAGGCGGTGCTGGTGCCGGAGCTGCCCTCCGGCGAGGACATGTACGCCGACTGGCTGGGGGGCCTGCGGGGCTCGAAGGTGCAGGTCAGGGTGCCGCAGCGGGGCGCCAAGCGGCGTCTCGCCGAGACCGCCCGCCAGAACGCCGCCGACTCCCTGCAGCGCCACCGCCTCAAGCGGGCCAGCGACCACAACAGCCGTGCCCGGGCGCTCAACGAGCTGCAGCAGTACCTGGGCCTGCCCGACGCCCCGCTGCGCATCGAGTGCTACGACATGAGCCACCTCGGCGGGCAGGACTACGTGGGCTCGATGGTGGTCATGGAGGACGCCCTGCCCCGCAAGTCCGAGTACCGCCGCTTCCGCCTCCGCAACGTGGCCGGCAACAACGACCTGGCGGCCATGGAGGAGGTACTGGGGCGGCGGCTGCAGAACTACCTCGACAATCGCCACCTGCCACCGGCCGAGCGGGGCCGCTTCGCCTACCCGCCGCAGCTGCTGCTGGTGGACGGCGGCCTCGGGCAGCTGGGCGTCGCCAAGCGGGTGCTGCTGCGCCTGGGTCTGGCAGGGGAGATCCCGGCGGCGGCGCTGGCCAAGCAGTTCGAGGAGGTGTTCGTGCCAGACCAGCCCGAGGCCGTCCGCATCCCGCGCCAGTCCGAGGCCCTCTACCTGCTGCAGCGCATCCGCGACGAGAGCCACCGGTTCGCCCTGGCGTACCACCGCCAGCTCCGCGGCAAGCGCATGACCAGCTCCGCGCTGGACGGCATCGCCGGACTGGGCCCGGCCCGCCGCAAGCGCCTCGTGGCCGAGCTGGGCGGCGTGCGGGCCGCGCAGAACACCTCGCTGGAGGACCTGCGAGCCCTCAGCTGGCTGCCCGACACGGTCGCCGAAGCCGTCCACGCCAAGTTCCACTCCTGAACTGCTCGGTAGGCTCGCGGTTGTGCTGGTCGTCATCACCGGGCTGTCGGGGTCGGGGCGATCGGAGGCGGCCAACTGTCTCGAGGACCAGGGGTTCTTCGTCATCGACAACCTGCCGCCGTCGTTGATCCCCAAGGTCATCGAGCTGGCGGGGCCGGCCATCGACCGGCTGTGCCTGACGATGGGCACCGAGCGCTACTCCGACGAGATCGGGCCGGCCGTGGCGGATCTGCGCGCCGCGGCGAAGGGGGCGCCCCACTACAGCGACGTGCGGCTGTGGTTCCTGGAGGCGCACACGCAGGTGCTGGTGCAGCGCTATGAGAGTTCGCGCCGGCGCCACCCGTTCGCCCTGCGAGGCTCGGTGGAGGAGGCCGTGGAGGCCGAGCGGGAGTCGCTCTGCGGGCTGCGTGCCGACGCCGACGTCGTGATCGACACCTCCGACACCAACGTGCACGAGTTGCGCGACCGCATCGTGGGCGTCCTCGGTGAAGCCGGCTCCCGGCGGCCGACCACGCGGGTGCTGTCGTTCAGCTTCAAGCACGGTCTGCCCGCCGACGTGGACATGGTGTTCGACTGCCGCTTCCTGCCGAATCCGCATTGGGAGGCGGAACTGCGGCCCCTGGACGGCACCGACGAGCCTGTGCGCGAGTTCGTGGTGGGCAGCCCGCTGGGGGGGCGGTTCGTGCGGCACCTGGAGGATCTCTGCGAACTGCTGCTGCCGGCGTTCGAGGCGGAGGGCAAGACGTACCTCACGCTGGCATTCGGCTGCACCGGGGGAAGGCACCGCTCGGTCTGCCTGGCCGAGCACGCCGCGGCCACGCTGCGCCGGCTGGGATTCGATCCGCAGGTGCAGCACCGCGATCTGCAACGCTGAGAGGCGGCGGCGCGGCGGCGCGCCGGTAGGGGCCTCGGTCGCTGCCGGGGACGAGACACGACGGAGGAATCCAGATGACGGTGCGGGTGGGTATCAACGGCTTCGGGCGCATCGGGCGCAACTTCTACCGGGCTCTGCGCGCCCGCGCGGCCGACATCGAGGTGGTGGCGGTGAACGACCTGGGGGCCCCGGAGGTGATGGCCCACCTGCTGCGGCGCGACTCGGTGCTGGGCCCGGCTCCGTGGGAGATCAGTGCCTCCGACGGCGGCATCAGCATCGACGGTGAGTTGCTGCCGGTGCTGGCCCAGCGCGACCCCGCGACCCTGCCGTGGGGTGACCTGGGGGTGCAGGTCGTCGTGGAGTCCACCGGCTTCTTCACGAGTCGCGACAAGGCGGCGGCCCATCTCGACGCCGGAGCCGAGCGGGTCGTGATCTCGGCGCCCGCCAAGGACGTCGACGCCACCTTCGTCGTGGGCGTGAACGACGACACGTTCGACCCGGACGGCCACCGGGTGGTCTCCAACGCCTCCTGCACGACCAACTGCTTCGTGCCGATGGTGAAGGTGCTGGACGACGCCTTCGGGGTCGTCCAGGGCTTCATGAGCACGGTTCACGCCTACACGGGCGACCAGATGCTGGTGGACGGTCCGCACGGCGATCTGCGCCGCACCCGGGCGGCCGCGGTCAACATCATCCCCACCTCAACGGGCGCGGCGCGGGCCACCGGGCTGGTGCTCGACGCCATGGCCGGCCGGCTCGACGGCATCGCTCTGCGGGTTCCGGTGGCGGACGGCTCGCTCACCGATTTCACCGCCACGCTGGAGCGCCCCGCCGAGGCCGCGGAGGTGAACGTCGCCTTCGAGCGGGCAGCCGCCTCCGGCCCGCTGGCGGGCGTGCTGGAGTACTCCACCGAGCCTCTGGTGTCCAGCGACATCGTGGGTTCGGCGGCGTCGTGCGTGCTCGACTCGGGCCTCACCATGGCCGGCGGCAACCTGGTGAAGGTCTGCGGCTGGTACGACAACGAGTGGGGCTACTCCAACCGCCTCGTGGACCTCGTGGCGCGCATCGGCGCCTAGCGGCGGCTGAATGATCTCGGTTCTCCCTGGGAGCGGTTCTCCTCACGTCACCCCCGCATTCCGCGCTGTCATCCCGGCGAAGGCCGGGATCCATCGGACGCACGAGCCGCCCGCAGTCGCACGAAGCGGCCGGTCCCCGCACTTGCCGATCCCGGTGTAATGAGGCTGCCGACGATTCCCGACCTGGGCGATCTCGCAGGGCGCCGTGTGCTGCTGCGGGCCGACCTGAACGTGCCGCTGCGCGGCGGCGAGGTGACCGACGACACCCGCATCAGGGAGGTCGTCCCGACGATTCGGATGCTCTGTGAGGCCGGCGCCGAGGTGACGTTGTGCAGCCACCTGGGCCGGCCCGGGGGCCGCCCCGAGGTGGCGTTGGGCATGGCGCCGGTCCGCCGGCGTCTCGCCGAGTTGGCGCCGGGCGTCGAGCTGCTCGAGAACCTCCGGTTCGACCCGGGGGAGGAGGCGGGTGATCCGGCGCTGGCCGAGCGCCTCGTCGCCGGCCACGACGTTTTCGTCAACGATGCCTTCGCCGTCTCCCATCGCGCCCACGCCTCGGTCGTCGGACCGCCGCGGCTGCTGCCGAGCGCCGCCGGTCTGCTGATGCTGGTCGAGGTGGCGGAGATCCTCAGCCTGCGGACGGCGCCGCGGCGGCCATTCGTGGTGGTGCTGGGGGGCGCCAAGATCGCCGACAAGCTCGGTGTGGTGCGGGCGGTGTGCGAGTTGGCCGACACCGTCCTGGTCGGCGGGGCGATGTGCTTCACGTTCCTGGCGGCCACTGGCCATCGCATCGGCGACTCGCTGTTCGACTCCGACCACCTCGCCGATTGCCGGGCGCTTCTCGACGGCGGCTTCCCGCTGCACCTGCCGGAGGATCTGGTGGGCCTGGCTCCGGGTGGCGTGCTCGGCGACCCGGCCGCGGGCGGCGCGGTGCGGCAGTTCGGCAGCGACCTGCCCGACGGCTGGCTCGGGGCCGACATCGGCCCGGGTACGGCGGCGTTCTTCGCCGACACGATCCTGGACGCCGGGACGGTCTTCTGGAACGGCCCGCTGGGGGCGTTCGAGGATCCCCGCTTCGCCGCGGGCACGATCACCGTGGCCGAGGCCCTGGCCGAGACACGCGCCCACACCGTCGTCGGGGGCGGCGACAGCGGGGCCGCGCTGACCTCGATGGGTCTGGCCCGCTCGGTGAGCCATCTCTCCACCGGCGGCGGGGCTTCGCTTGAGCTGCTGGAGCACGGCGACCTGCCGGGCCTGGCCGCGCTACGCGAATCCGCCGAGCACCTGTCGCTGCCGACCCACGAGGTGGACGAACGTGACTGACCGAGGATCAGCGGCAACTGACCTGCCGTTCCGGGCCGTCGTCCGTCATTCCGGCGAAGGCCGGAATCCAGACATGCCGCGGTCCGGTTCGACGACGCTGGAATTGCGCCTCGTCAGGGCGAAGCGGCGGTAGACATCGTTGGCGGGACCCGCCGGTTCGACCAGGAGGTGCAGCCGTGACCACCGCTCGCCGGCCGCTCATCAGCGGCAACTGGAAGATGCATCTCAACCACTTCGAGGCCATCAGCCTCGTGCAGAAGCTGTCGTACGCCCTGACCGACGCCGACTACGCGGCCGTCGACGTGTGCGTGCACCCGCCGTTCACCGACCTGCGCTCGGTGCAGACCGTGCTCGACATCGACGACATCCCCATCCTGCTGGGGGCCCAGCACTGCCACGACGAGGATTCCGGGGCGTTCACCGGTGAGGTGTCGCCGGCGATGCTGGCCAGGCTGCAGGTCCGCTACGTGATCGTGGGTCACTCCGAGCGCCGGGCGCTGTTCGGCGAGACCGACGAGGGGGTCAACAGCAAGGTCCGCGCCGTGCTGCGCCACGGCATGACGCCGATCCTGGCAGTGGGGGAGACGCTCGAGCAGCGGGAGGCCGGCGCCACCGCCGAGGTGGTGCTGGGTCAGCTCACCGCCGGCATG
>JAPPKQ010000345.1:0-4297 GCA_028819945.1 bacterium
GAGGGCGACTCCCCGCGGATGCGAAACGCCGGGATGGTCGGGCGCCTCACGGTCAGCGAGGTCGGCGACACCCATCCCGGCGCGCCGCACTACCGGGTCGCCAACGCGCTGCGGGGGGTTCTCGTGCGCGGCGCGGCGTCGCTGGGGGGCGAGGACCGCGCCCTGTTCAGCGGCCTGCTGATCGGCGACGACCGGGACCGCTCGCCACGCACGGCCGATGACTTCCGCGGGGCGGGGCTCACCCACCTGCTGGCGGTCTCGGGGCAGAACGTGGCGTTCGTGCTGCTGCTGGTGCAGCCGCTGGCGGTGCGGCTCGGCCTGTGGGGGCGGTGGCTGATGATCCTGGCAGTGCTGGGTCTGTTCGCCACCGTCACCCGCTTCGAGCCGTCGGTGCTGCGGGCGACGGCCATGGCCGGCCTCGCAGTGAGCGTCTGGCTGGCCGGACGGCAGGTCTCGGGACGGCGCATCCTGGCGCTGGCCGTGGCGGGGCTCGTGCTCGCCCAGCCGCTGCTGGTGCACTCGCTGGCGTTCCGCCTGTCCGTGGCGGCCTCGGCGGGGATCCTCTTCTGGGCGCCGAGCCTTGCCGAGCGAATCGCCGGGCCGCGCCCGCTCGCCAAGGCCCTGGCGGTCACCGCGGCCGCACAGTTGGCGGTTGCGCCCCTGGTGATCCCGGTCTTCGGCGGCGTCCCGGTGGCGGCGCTGCCCGCCAACCTGCTGGCGGCGCCGGCCGCCGCGGCTGTGATGATGTGGGGCCTGACCGGGGGATTCGCGGCGGGACTGGTCGGGGAGCCGCTGGCTGGATGGCTGCACCTGCCCACACGAGGGCTGCTCGCGTGGATCGAGGGCGTGGCTGCCACGTTCACCGGGATGCGGCTCGGTCAGTTGCGGATGGCTCACGCGCTGCTGCTCGGCGCCGCTCTGGCGATAGTCGTGGCAGCCCGGCGACGGCGCGGCGCGGTTCTGGTCGCCTGGCTTGCGGTCGGGGCCGTCCTCGCGGCGCCGCTGCTGGCGGACCGGGCCCGCCCGGCGCCGACCCCGCAGGTGCTGGCCGTCGGCTGGGAGTCCACGCTGTGGCGGACCCCGCGCAGTGCGGTGCTGCTGCTGGGCGGCGGCGAGGACGCCGAGCGGCTGCTGTGGGACATCCGGCTGGCGGGTGCCGAACGGATCGACCTCATCGTGGCCTCAGGCCGCAACAGATCGTCGGCGGGCGACGTCGCCGTGCTGCAGCAGCGCTACGGGCCGGCGGCGGTCTGGGCGCCCGCCGGGAGCCGGATCGCCGGGGCCACGGTGCCCGCGGCCGGTTCGGTCGCCGCGGTCGGTGACATCGTGGTGACCGTCGAGGCCGGCGGTGAGCGGCTCGAGGTCCGGGTGAACGTCGCCGCAGGCGGCGGGTAGCGTCGCGGTCGTGCTGCTGGAGTTGGGCGTGCGCCGCTACGACCTCGCCGAGCGCCCGCTGGTGATGGGGATCCTCAACCGCACCCCCGACTCGTTCTTCGACGCCGGCGAGTACTGGGGCTTCGACGACTTCCTGGCCAAGGCCGAGCGGCTCTGGCGCGACGGCGCCGACATCCTGGACGTGGGCGGCGTCAAGGCCGGACCCGGCAGCGAGGTCACCGCGAGTGAGGAACTCGAGCGCGTCGTGCCCGCCATCGAGGCCCTCGCTGCCCGATTCGACGTCGCGCTGTCGGTGGACACCTGGCGCGCCTCGGTGGCCGAGGCGGCCTACGCCGCCGGCGCCGTGCTGGGCAACGACATCAGCGGCTTCGCCGATCCCGACTTCCTGCCGGTCGCAGCAGAGGCCGGAGCCGCCGTGGTGGCCTGCCACGTACGGCTGGCGCCCCGCTACGCCGACCCGGAGCCCGTCTACGAGGACCTGCTGGGCGAGGTTCGGAGCTACCTGGCCGAGCGGGCCTCCTGGGCCCGCTTCGCCGGGCTGGGACCGACCCGGGTGCTGCTGGATGCCGGGCTGGACCTCGGCAAGACCCCCGCCATGTCCGCCGCGCTGTTGCGCCGCGGCGACCACCTGGCGGCGCTGGGGTATCCGATCCTCCTGTCGGCCTCCAACAAGGGGTTCCTGGGCTGGCTCTGCGGGACCGAGCTGGGCGAGCGCCGCGCCGGCAGCATCGCCGCCCACGCGCTGGGCAGCTTCGCCGGCTGCGGGGTGATCCGGGCGCACGACGTGCGCGGCACCCGGCGCGTGGTGGAGGTCGCCACCGAGCTGCGCCGGCGAAGCGGGGGATGGACTGGCGGCAGGCGTGTGCCCGAAGCGACGAGGGCGGTGCCATGAGCTCGCCGGCCGGGATCGAGCTGGTGACCGGCGGCGACCCTGCCGCGCTCTCGCGGCTGGTGAGCGATTCGCTCACCCGGCTCGTGGGCGATGCCGACAGCGCGCTGGTCGTGACCGAACTGGGGGAGGAGGCCTACTCCTCCGCTGACGGCACGCTCGCGGTGTCGCCGGTCATCGACGCCGCCCAGACTCCGCCGATGCTGAGCGACTACCGGGTCGTCGTGGCCCGGCATCTGGGTGTGTTCCCCGCCGCCGAGGTCGCCCCGCTGGTGGACTACCTGGCCGCGCCGCTCGAGACGACGCGCCTGCTGCTGGTCTGGGAGAAGGGTGCCGCCCAGACCCAGAACCGTCCCTTGCCGGCCGCGCTCGCGGCTGCCGTCGAGGCGGCGGGGGGCGTCTGCCATCGCGCCGAGGTCGGTCGGGGCAAGGCAGGAAGGACCTGGCTCGGCGAGCAACTGGTCGCCGCCCGGGTGACGCTGGATCGCGCCGCGGCCGACCTGCTCGCCGCGCACCTCGGTGAGAACCGGACCCGTGTCTGGGCGGTGTTGGACACCCTGGAGGGGGCCTACGGGTCCGGGGCCCGCCTCGGCGCCGCCGACGTGGCCCCGTTCCTGGGGGCGCCCGGCACGGTGCCGCCGTGGGAGCTCACCGACGCCATCGGCCGCGGCGACATCGCCGGCTCGTTGGGATGCCTGCAGCGCCTCTGTGGCCCCGAGGCGATGCACCCGATGCAAATCCTGGCGATCCTGCGGAACCACTTCGACCGCATCCTGCACCTCGACGGGTCCGGCGCCCACGATGAGGCGGCTGCGGCGGAGGTGCTGCGCGAGGCGGGCCTGCTGCGCAGGACAGGCTCCACGTTCCCCGCCCGCGGGGCGCTGGCGGCGTCCCGCCGGCTCGGCCCGGAGGGGGTCCGCAGTGCGGTGGCGCTGCTGGCCGCCGCCGACCTGGACCTGCGCGGCCGGACGGCGCTGGAACCCGAGGTGACCCTGGAGCTGCTCGTAGCCCGGCTCAGCCGGTTGCACCGCCGCTGAGGCGGCGGGGCCTCAGCCCTCCTCGCCGGCGTTGATGCGGGCGATGCGGCGGGTCAGCCGGGACTTCTTGCGGGAGGCGGTGTTGGGGTGCAGGACGCCCTTGGCGGCCGCCGAGTCGATGCGCTTGACTGCCATCCGGAGCTGCTCGGCCGCGTCCTCCTCGCCGGCCCGTGCCGCCGCCTCGGCACCGGCGCTGCGCGTGTTGATCTCCGACCGCACCGATCGGTTGCGCATCCGACGCTTCACGTTCTGGCGGTTCCGCTTGATCTGGCTCTTGATGTTGGCCACGTTGTCCCTCGCGATCGCTGTCGGGATGAGCCGGGGGTTTCGCCTCGGCGCCCGGCTCGGGGCGCCCGAATCGACCCGTGCATGCTACCGAGGGCCGCACGCGTCCCGTCCCGTGGCATCGAGCAAGGCGGACTCCCCCCGCCCGGTGCGCCGACCGCTGGTGCGCGGCGGCGGCAACCTGTGGCGGGTCCGGACGCGGCCGGTCATCCGATGGCCGGTAGCATCGCGTGCAGGAATCCCGGGCACCCGCCCGTCTCCCCACCCGCTCCAGCCGATGCCGGCGGGCCCGCCGAGTGCTCGGTCCGGGTGCCGGGACCGCCGCTCTCGAGGTCATGGATCAGTCCCGCATACGCAACGTGGCGATCATCGCCCACATCGATCACGGGAAGTCCACGCTCGCCGACCGCTTCCTGGAGATCTGCGAGGCGGTGGAACCGCGCGCCATGCGCGCCCAGTACCTGGACTCGATGGACCTGGAGCGTGAGCGCGGCATCACGATCAAGCTGCAGAGCGTGCGCCTGCCCTACGGCCCGTGGTGGATCAACCTGATCGACACACCCGGGCACGTGGATTTCGGCTACGAGGTGTCGCGCTCGCTGGCGGCGTGCGAGGGCGTCATCCTGCTGGTGGACGCCGCCCAGGGCATCGAGGCCCAGACCCTGGCCAACTGCTCGATGGCGCTGGAGCA
>JAPPKQ010000345.1:4307-7306 GCA_028819945.1 bacterium
GACCTGACCATCGTGGCCGCGCTCAACAAGCTCGACCTGCCGGCCGCCGATCCCGACCGGGTGGCGGGCGAGATCGAGCAGGTCCTCGGGATCCCCGCGGGCGACGTGCTGCGCATCTCGGCCAAGACGGGTGAGGGTGTGCGCGACCTGCTCGACGCCGTGACCACCCGGGTCCCGCCGCCCGCCGGCGATCCCGAGGCGGAACTGCAGGCCCTCGTCTTCGACTCGCACTTCGACCAGTACCGGGGGGTGGTCAGCTCGCTGCGCGTCGTGCAGGGCATGCTGCGCAGCGGTTCGCAGGTGCGCTTCATGCAGGCCGCGGCGACTCATGAGACCCAGGAGATCGGGGTGCGCACCCCGGCGCCGACTCCGGTGGCCGCGCTCGGCCCCGGCGAGGTGGGATACCTCATCGCCGGCGTGAAGAACACCGCCGAGGCTCGCGCCGGGGAGACGGTCACCGGGGCCGACCGTCCCGCGCCGGACCCGCTCGTCGGATACCGCGAGCCCAAGGCGATGGTGTTCTGCGGCCTCTATCCCATCGACGGCGACGAGTATCTCGACCTCCGCGACGCGCTGGACAGGCTCCGGCTCAACGACTCCAGCTTCAGCTACACCCCCGAGACCTCCACCGCCCTGGGCTTCGGCTACCGCTGCGGGTTCCTGGGCCTGCTGCACATGGAGATCATCACCGAGCGGCTCGAGCGGGAGTTCGACCTGGACATCATCGCCACGACACCGTCGGTGGAGTACCGGGTGCGGACGACGGCGGGCACCGAAGTGGCGGTGGACAGCCCCAGCCGGTTGCCGCCGGCGGGAGAGGTGGCGGCCATCGCCGAGCCCTTCCTGCTGCTCACGATCATCGCCCCGGCGCGTTGCACGGGCACGCTCATGGAGTTGTGCCAGAAGCGCCGGGGAACCCTCCGGGGCATGGACTATCTGTCGCCGGAGCGAGTCGAGTTGCGCTACCGGCTGCCGCTGGCGGAGGTGGTCACAGACTTCTACGACCTGCTCAAGAGCCGCACCCAGGGCTACGCCAGCCTGGACTACGACGCCGACGGTTACGAGGACTCCGACCTGGTGAGGGTCGACATCCTGCTGCAGCACGAGCCGGTGGACGCCTTCAGCTCGATCGTGCATCGCGACGAGGCCTACTCCTACGGGCGCCGGATGACCGCCAAGCTGCGCGAGTTGATCCCGCGCCAGCAGTTCGACGTCCCGATCCAGGCCGCCATCGGCAGCCGGATCATCGCCCGGGAGACGGTCAAGGCCTATCGCAAGGACGTCACGGCGGGGCTCTACGGCGGTGACGTCACCCGCAAGCGGAAGCTGCTGGAACGCCAGAAGGCCGGGAAGAAGCGGATGAAGGCGATCGGCAGGGTGGAGGTGCCGCCCGAGGCGTTCGTCTCGGCGCTGCGGATGCCGTCCGGCTAGGCCCGCCGAGGGGGGCGGTAGTATCGGATGACCATGGGTTCTCGTGCCGATGCCCTGTCACCGCGCAAGGAGGAGATCCTGCGCGCCGTCGTGGAGTGCTACATCGCCGGCGCATCCCCGGTGGGCTCGGGCACGGTCTACGACTCGCAGGAGTTCGGTGTCTCCCCGGCGACGATCCGCAAGGAGATGCTGGCGCTGGAGCAGTCCGGGTACCTGCAGCAGCCGCACACCTCCTCGGGCCGGGTGCCCACCGAGGCCGGCTACCGCTACTTCGTCGACGCCCTCATGGCGCCCTACAGCCTCGGGCCGGTCGAGGGGCGCCAGATCAGCGACTTCTTCGAGCATGCCCACGGCGAGTTGGGCTCGGTCCTGGCGTCGCTCTCGGTGCTGCTGGCGGAGGTGACGCGCTGCACCGCCGTCGTGGTCGGCCCCCGCGCCGACTCCGCTGTGGTCCGGTCGGTGAAGCTGGTGGAGCTCTCCGGCCACGTGGTGCTCCTCGTCGCGGTGCTGTCCACGGGCGCCGTGGAGCAGCGGGCCCTCGAACTGGACGCCGCCCCAGGTGCGGCCGACATCGATCACGCCGCCGAGGTGCTCGTCCGGACGCTGGTCGGCAATCCGGTCGGCACAGAGGTCCGCGTCGAGGGGCTGCCCACCGGCGTCGCCCGGATGGTGTCGGTGGCGGCGGATGCTCTGCGCGCCGCCGACGGCGGGCTCGCCGAGCACCTCTTCGTCGGCGGGCACGCCACCGTCGTGCGCTCGTTCGGCGCGGTCGAGACCGCCCAGCGGATCCTGGCGCTCCTCGAGCGGCACTACGCGGTGATCTCGCTGCTGCGGGACATCATCGACCGGGGCATGAAGGTCGCCATCGGGGGCGAGACGGGGCTGGTGCCCCTCAGCGAATGCTCGGTGGTGGTCTCGCCCTACCTCGTGGAGGGTCGCCGGGCGGGCTCCATCGCGGTGCTGGGTCCGACGCACCTCAACTATCCCCAGGCGATGGCGACCGTGGCGGTGATCAGCCGGCAGCTCGGCCGGATGCTGAGCGGCGACTAGGGCCGACGCTCCTTCGATCACATGGCCGAGCGCGACTACTACGAGGTGCTGGGCGTGTCCCCGCAGGCGACCGCGGAGGAGATCAAGCAGGCCTACCGGCGCCTGGCGCGGGAATCCCATCCTGATCGCAACCCCGACGATCCGGGCGCCGAGGAGCGCTTCAAGGAACTCGCCGCCGCCTACGAGGTGCTGAGCGACCCCGAGCGGCGCGCCAACTTCGACCGGTTCGGCACCGCCGAGGCGCCCTCCAACCCGTTCGACATCTTCGCCGCGTTCTTCGGCGACGCCGGCTTCGGCGGCTTCGGGGCTCCCGGCCGCAGCGCCGCAGCAGCCGGCGCCGACGTCGAGGCTGCCCTGGAGCTGGATCTGGCCGAAGCCGTCTTCGGGGGCGTCCAGGAGTTGACCGTCACCCTGGCCGTGCCTTGTGCGGACTGCGAGGCCACCGGTGCCGCGGCGGGGACCGAGGCGACCACCTGCGGGGACTGCGCCGGCAGTGGTCAGGTCCGTCAGGTGCGCTC
>JAPPKQ010000299.1 GCA_028819945.1 bacterium
GCCGCCTACGTGCGGGACCGGCGCATCCCCCTGGAACTCTGTCCCAGCTCCAATGTGCACACCGCGCTGGCGCCCTCCATCGCCGAGCACCCCATCGACCTGCTGCGGCGCCTGCGCTTCCGCGTGACCATCAACACCGACAACCGGCTGATGAGCGACACCTGTCTCAGCAAGGAGATGCGGCTCTGCGCCGAGGCCTTCGGCTGGACGATGGCCGACCTTCGCTGGCTCACGATCAACGCCATGAAGAGCTCGTTCATCCCCTTCGACGAGCGGCTGGCGCTGATCGACGACGTCATCAAGCCCGGCTACGCCACGCTGGGCGCCCGTTGACGACCCCGACAGTGAGGAGCGCTCCATGCGGCGATTCCTGATCGACACCGACACCGCCTCCGACGACGCGGTGGCACTCGTGATGGCATTGCGGACACCCGACGTGCACGTCGAAGCCCTCACGATCGTGGCCGGCAACGTGCCGCTGGACCGCTGCATCCAGAACGCCCTCTACACCGCCGAGTTGTGCGGTTCGCCTCTGCCGGTGCATGCCGGGCTGGCCCGGCCCATCTTCGGGGAGCCGGTGACCGCCGAGATCGTGCACGGCGCCGACGGGCTCGGCGACATCGGCCTGGACCTCACGGGGCGCACCCCCGCCGAGGGCCACGCGGTGGACGTGCTTGTGGAGACGATCTGCGGCTCTCCCGGTGAGATCACCCTGGTGACCCTGGGGCCGCTGTCCAACGTGGGCACGGCTCTGCTGCGCGAGCCCGGGCTGGCCGGGGCCGTGAAGCACTGCTACATCATGGGCGGCACCGGGCGGCTGCCGGGCAACATCACGCCGGTGGCGGAGTTCAACATCTACGTGGATCCCGAGGCGGCGCGGATCGTCTTCGAGTCGGGCATGCCGATCACGATGGTGGGCTGGGACGTTTCCTGGACCTGCGCCTTCGTGGACCCCGCCGGGGAGGAACGGATCCGGGCGATCGGCACCCCCTACTCCGATTTCGTCTGCGACATCCAGAGCACGCTCACCGAGTTCGTGGAGGGAATGCTCGGCATCCGCGGGTTCGACCTGCCGGACCCGCTGGCGATGGCCGTGGCCCTCGACCCGTCGATCGCCGAGACGGAGGACCGCTACGTCGAGGTCGTGGCGGGCGACGGCCCGGCACGGGGCCAGACGATCGTCGATCACCTCGGGGTAACCGGCAAGGCCCCGAACGCGTCGGTGGTGACCCACGTGCCTCCCGAGGCGTTCATGGACTCGCTCTGCGCGACGCTGCGCTGATCGGCCCCGACACCGTCACGCTTACCGATGCCGAGCACCTCGCCCGCCGTCATTCCGGCGGGGGCCGCAATCCATGGTCCGGCCGGCGACCGCGCTGCGCACCGGGTTCTCGGCTTCCTGGGCGACCTGCTGGAGGACGTGGTCGTGCACCGCCGGCGGGGAGTGCTGACCGACACCGACACGCCGTGCGTGATCGACCGGCGCCGCGGCGGCAGCGCGGCGAACGCCGCGGTTGCCGCGGCGACGGCGCTCGGACCGGGACGCGTGCGCTTCTTCGGGCAGGTCGGCGCCGACGGTCTCGGAAATCTGCTGGTCGACGAACTGGTCGCATCCGGCGTGCAACCCTGTGTGCGCCGCGCCGGGCGCACCGGCACGGTCGTCGTGCTCATCGGGGCCGGCGGTGAGCGAACCATGCTCACCGATCGGGGCGCTTGTGCGGACCTCGACGGGTTCGAGGCGGCCTGGCTGCGTGATGTCACGCTGCTGCACGTGGCGGGATACTCCCTCCTGGAGAACCCCCTGGCTTCGGTGGCGCTGCGGATGATCGGCGAGGTTCGCCGTGCCGGCGGCACCGTCAGCGTGGATGCATGCTCCGTGGGAGCCATCACCGACGCGGGGGTGACCGCGTTCCGCGGCATCCTCGCCGATGCCGGACCGGACGTCCTGCTGTGCGACGCCGGCGAGGCCGGGCTGCTCGAAGCGACCGGTGGTTACCGGCAACTCGCCGGGCTGGTGATCGTGAAGGACGGTCCACGTCCGACGCGCCTGTACGGCAACGGATTCGACGGTGAATCGCTGGCGCCACCCCCTCTGGAAGGAGTCACCGACACCACCGGCGCGGGTGATGCCTTCGCCGGCGGGCTCCTGGCCGCCCGGCTGGCGGGCACCGCCTGGCCCGACGCGGTCGTGGCGGGCCACACCACTGCCGCCGTTCACCTCTTCTCGCTGGCAACCGCTGCAGCAGGCAGGGAGACTGCCGGGTGATGCCGCGGACCACCTTCGACGTCATTCCGGCGGAGAGCCGGCCCCGGACTCGATCCGGGACCGGAATCCAGGCGTGTCCGGTTCGGCTCGGCACAGCGACACCGGAGATGGACGCATGAGATCCCCGATCCTCCACCCGCCTGTGGCCGAGGCCCTTGCCGCGGGACGGCCCGTCGTGGCACTGGAGTCCACGGTGTACTCCCAGTTGGGCCTGCCGCCGGGACGCAACGCCGAGGCCCTCGAGCGCTGCCTGGAGGCGATCGAGTCCCAGGGGGTGACACCGGCGGTCACCGCCCTGCTCGACGGCGTCCCGCGGGTGGGCCTCGACGGCGACGGTTACACGGCAATCCTGGCGTGCGAGGAGAAGATGGCCGAACGGGACCTGCCGGTTGCGATGGCCGAGCGCTGGCCGGCGGGCGCCACCACCGTCTCGGGATCGCTCGTGCTGGCCCACGCGGCGGGCATCCGCGTCTTCGCCACCGGCGGCATCGGCGGCGTCCACCGCGACAGCGCCGAGACCGGCGACGTGAGCTCCGACCTCGAAGCGCTCGCGCACTACCCGGTGGCGACGGTGTGCGCCGGCGCCAAGGCATTCCTGGACCTTCCGCACACCCTCGAGCGCCTCGAGACGCTCGGGGTGCCGGTGGTCGGCTACGAGTGCGACGAACTGCCGGCATTCTGGAGTCGCAGCAGCGGCCTGGAACTCCCCTACCGCGTGGATTCCGCCGCCGAGGCGGCCGCCATCGTCGACGGCATGGGCCGCACGGGCGTGCTGTTCACGGTGCCGCCGCCGGCAGCCGCGGCCGTGCCGAACGCCGTCATCGAGGGCGCCGTCGCCGAGGCTCTGGCGCGTGCGGAGGCGGCCGGCATCAGCGGCGGGGAGGTCACGCCCTACATCCTCGACGCCATCGACGAGGCCACGGCGGGCCGCTCGGTGGACGCCAACGTGGAACTCGTCGTGAACAACGCCCGCCTGGCAGCCGCCATCGCCAGAGCCGTCGCCGGAATCCCCGGATAGCCCCGCCTACAGCCCGGCGTCGAGGCCGCGACTTCGTCATTCCGGCGAAGGCCGGAATCCAGCCGCCGGCGCGGGGATGGGACGGCCGCCAGGTCGCTCAGCGAGTCGTGACGATCCCGCCGCCGGGGCGTTCGATGTGGACCTGCACGTGGGTGCCGGCCTCGTCGATCCATCCCTGGGTGGCCGCCCACGCCATCATGGCGTCGAATCGCTCGTCCCAGACCGGTTCCCGATCCTCCAGCGCCAGCCGCCGCACCGCCTCGATCGACCACCACAGGTGATGGGTCCGCCCGAGGCGCGCCTCGGCGCCGAGCACCCGCAGCACGTCGCGGCGGTCTCCCTCGGCCTCGATGTGGAATCGGTTGAAGTCGTCGACCTCGGCGAGGCCCATCCGCCCGGTTCTCAGGTCCAAGACGACGTACATTCGCCTGCTCCTTCCGCCATCCCCGAGGTTCCCGACGATAGGTCCGCGCCCGCCGATGGCACAGTCTGGCAAACCGCTACGCTGGCGCAGTCGCCGGCCGGGGCAGCGGTGTCACGTGACGGCGGCGGAGAGCGTTCAACGCGGAGAGTCCGGACAGGATCGGCGACCGCCGGGCCGTTCCGGGCGCTCAGGAGGTGCGCAATGAAACTGATCACGGCAGTGATCAAGCCTCACCATGTGGACATCGTCAAGGCCGCCCTCAACACCGTCGGCATCCACGGGATGACGGTCTCGGAGGCGCAGGGTTACGGGCGCCAGGGAGGTCACACCGAGACCTACCGGGGAACCGAGTACCAGATCTCCTTCACCCCGAAGTCGCGCATGGACATCGTGGTGGACGACAAGGACCTCGACGCCACCGTCAAGGCGATCGTGGAGGCGGCGCGCACCGGCAAGATCGGCGACGGCAAGATCTGGGTGACCGAGGTGGACCGGATCGTGCGGATCCGCACCGGCGAGGAGGGCACCGACGCCGTCTAGCGGTCGTACTCCAACCGCAGCCCCGGCCGGGGCCAGTCGTAGGCCAGCAGCAGCCCTTTGGCGGCCTCTGTGACGTAGGCGGTCCGGAGGTCATCCGCTCCCCAGCAGACGTTGGTCGCGAGGGGTCCCGGGACGCCCACATAGCTGAGCTCGCCGTCGGGACGCACCACGCACAGCCCCTCGCCGAGGGCCGCCACGACGACCGTGCCGTCGGCCTCCACCGCCAGCGAGTCGAAGTGCCCCAGCGTGTTGGCGAGGCAGCGCTTGCTGCGGTGGTCCACCCTGCCGGGCTCGACGATGTCCCAGGCCCACAGCCGCCCCGTCGGTGTCTCGGCGACGTACAGCACCGCACCGCCGGGTGACAGGCCGATGCCGTTCGGTCCGAGCAGCCCGAAGATCGGCCGGCAGGCGAACGAGCCGTCGACGGTGGCGTAGAACACGCCCACCCGGTCCTGGTCGTGGGCGCGCACCTTGCCGTGATCGGTGAACCACATGCCGCCGGCGGCGTCGAAGACCAGGTCGTTGGGGCCGCAGAGGCGATGGCCCCCGCACGCCGTGTACAGCACCGTCACCTCGCCGGTGTCCAGATCGAGGCGGTCGATGCTGCCGGTGATGTACTCGGGACTCTGTCCGGCCCCCGTGCCCGGCGCCGACGGCAGCCAGACACCGTGCTTGTCGTACCAGGCGAAGCCGCCGTTGTTGCAGACGTAGGCCGCGCCGTCGGGGCCGATGGCGAGGCCGTTGGGCCCCGCCGTCGTGACCCGGTCCCAGGCGGCGACCGTCTCGCAGGCACCGTCAGGGGTGACTCTCGTCACGCGCGGACCCCGCACCTCGACCAGCAGCACCGAGCCGTCGGCCAGTGCCACGGGCCCCTCGGGGAAGGCCAGACCATCCGCCACGACGCGGTGGGGCAGATCCATGGCGGCGCCCGCCGTGGCCTGCGCATCGAACCCCGTTTCCTCCATGACAGCGCCTCCTCGCCGAGTCCCCAGGCCGCCCGCAGCTCTCGGCGCGGTCCGCCGGCACTGGAGGCTAACGGGCAGCCGGTGGGCGCCCGCCGGGTTGCACGGCGGGCTCGGACGCCGGTGTTACTGTCCGAGACGTGCCCAGAGTCGTCGGTGCCGGCAACCTGCAGCCGTTGCCGGCGACCGGCCGGCGGTTCAGCGACACGCGGCGGGTGCGGCTCGACGAGGCGGGCCCCGACGGCCTGCTCCGCCTCGACGCCCTCGCCTGCCATCTGCAGGACATTGCCACCGACGACTATCTCGACGCCGGGTTCGGCGACGATCGCTCGTGGGTGCTGCGACGGCTGCTGATGGTGGTGCACGCCCCCGCCGGCTTCGACGAGACCCTCACGCTCACGACGTGGTGCTCGGGTCTCGGGAGCCGCTGGGCCGAGCGCTCGACGCAGCTGCGAGGGGCGCGGGGGGCGCAGATCGACGCCGCCGCGCTGTGGGTGCACCTCGATCCCGCCAACGGCATCCCGCGCCGTCTCGTCGGCAAGTTCGAGGAGACGTTCGGCCCGTCCGCCGGCGACCGGCGGGTCGGCGCCACGCTCCTGCACCCGCCGGCACCAGCCGACGACGGGACAATGCGGTGGGAGCCGCGCTGGTGCGACCTGGACGTGCTGGGCCACGTGAACAACGCCGCATACTGGACGGCGGTGCTGGAGGAAGCGACGACCCGCGCCCTGGACGCGCCCTATCGCGCCGAGATCGAACACCGGTCGGCGGTCGGCGCGGGCCAGACCCTGGATACGCCGGTCTCCGTCGATACCGACGGGACGCTGCGTATGTGGTTCGTGAACGAGGCCGGTCTGTGCGCCTCGGCGATCGTGGGCCCCGACTCCGCGACCGGCGCCGAGACGCGGGGTGACGGCGGATGAAGTGGCGCCCCACACTTGCCGCTCTGGCCGTGCTCGCCACCGTCGGCGCGCTGGCGGTGGCGATGAGTTCGGGCTCGGTGCCGGCAGCGAGTGCCTCCCTGGACGGATCCGGCGGCGATCCGCCCACGGTCCAGCCGATCGCCGCAGTCGGGGAGCCCGAACCGACCGAGCGACCCGACCCGGTCACCGCCGTCGTGGAGGAGGACCTCGCCGAGGCGGCCCCACCTCCCGAGGAGGCCGGCGAGGGGGATCTCCCCGGCACGGAGGACCCTCCGGCGGCGGATCTCCCGGATCCCGCCGACGGCACCGGGGACGGCGCGACACCGGCCGGTGCGGCGTCGGGCGCCGCAGACCCGGCCGACAGCGGAGCGGTCCCCACGATCTGCCCAAATCCCTCGGACCCGTTCTTCGCCCTCTACCGCGCCGGCGAGAACTGCTACCGGCTGCGGTTCGAGGAAGAGTTGCACCAAGGACTCACCGGGGAGGAACTCGCACTCGCCGAGTCGGTCCCCTTCGTGGCGGGACACCTCGCCGAGCCCCTGGGGCGGCCGGCCCGAATCATCCGCCGGGGACCCCCCGGCGAGGCGGGTGCGCCGAGGTTCTATCTGACCTTCGACGACGGGCCGAGCAGCCGCTGGACGCGGCCGACCCTCGACCTGCTCGACCGGCACGGGGCGCGCGCCACTTTCTTCCCCTTGGGGGCACACGCCGAGGTGAACTTCCACATCGTCGAGGAGATCGTCGCCCGCGGGCACACCATCGGCAGCCACCTGTGGTCCCACGACCGGGCCGCCCTCGAGAACGAGGAGCTGTTCCGCCGGGAACTGCGCGCCAGCGCCGAACTGTTCGGCGAACTCGGCACGAATTGCCTGCGCACCCCGTATGGCTTTCTCAGCGACGACATCGCCGAATGGGCCGGCGACGAGGGGTTCGAGATTCTGCACTGGGGTGATCCCGATCCGCGGGACTGGGAACGCCCGGGGGTCGAGGCGCTCACCCGGAGCATGCTCGCCATGCAGAACGGCTCGATTCTGATTCTGCACGAGCACACCGGCGCCGACACGCTGGCGGCCCTCGACGCCGCGCTGGAAGTCCTCGGCGCCAGAGGCTGGCGCTTCGACGAACCCATCTGCCCGCTGCAGGGCTAGGAG
>JAPPKQ010000128.1 GCA_028819945.1 bacterium
GAGCCGAGACCAGGTAGGTCAGCGCGTCTATCCAGAACACGACGGCGTGCGGGCGAGACTCCAGCCATCCCTGGTCCGCGAACGGCAGCAGGGTGAGGACCGCGAAGGCGCCCGCGCCGATGGGGATGCTCCCGAAGGACGACCCCAGCATCAGGCTGTTGGCCGTGGGCAGGTCATCAGGCTCGACAAGATCGGGGACGGCGGCGTCGCGGGCGGACAGGAAGATGACGCTGGCGGCCTCCAGGACGAAGGCCCAGAGATAGATCCACCAGAGCTGGGCGATGAGGGGGATGATCGCCACGATCCCGGCGCGCAGCAGGTCCGTTGCCAGCATCGTGCGGCGCCTGTCCCAGCGAAGCGACACCCGGGCGGCCACCGTGCCGCCCAGGGCTGCCGGCAGCAGCCGCAGCGTGAGGATGCCGCCAACGGCGCTCGTCGAGGATGTGACCTCCCAGGCCAGTGCCATGAGCGCGAACGTCGCCATCCAGTCGCCGAGGCCCGAGACGCCCTGGCCGACGAGCAGGCGCCGGAAGTCGGTGCCGCCGAGAACGCGGCGCAGCGAACTCACGGCGCCAACCCGGCGGTTGCGGCGCCCGGTCGACTCAGCCGCATGGTGCACCGTCGTTGTCGTAGAGCAGGCGGCGCAGCGCGACGCGCGCCCGGCGGCCGGCAGGGGGCATGGTGTTGTTCGCGGTGAGTCGCTTGAGCAGCATCGGGGTTATCACCACCGAGCCCGCCAGAGCGACGTCGCGCCCTCCCCAGGACAGCGCCAGCAGCGGCAGCGCCACCATTGCGGCGAAGGAGACGAGCCCGGTCTGGCGCATCAGCCTGCCGACTCCCAGTCCGGCCAGCAGCAGGACCGCGCCGGGCCAGTAGACGACAGCCAGCGCCCCCATGGCGGGCGACACACCGCGCCCCCCGGCGCCGCGCAGGAACGGCGACCAGTTGTGCCCGGCGACCGCCGCTCCCGCCGCCAGGGCGCCCACGACGGGCGCCGAACCCGCCGCGAGAACCCCGGGCACCGCCTTGGCGACGTCCAGGAGTCCGCCCACCGCGAGGGGAGCGAAGCCGGCCACGCGGTACAGCGCCGTGCCCGACACGGTGCCGCTGCCGACGGACCGCAGGTCGGTTCCGGCGACCGACTGTGCCAGGAGGTTGGAGAACGGGATCGCTCCCAGCGCGAAGGAGACGATCACAACGCGGGCTCCCCGTGCGACGAGATAGTCCTGGGCCACGAGCAGCGAAGCCGCCGACAGAACGACCACGCCGACCACCAGGACGACTGCCACGGTGACCGCGGGGCGAGGGGCGGTGGTGCGGCGACGGGGACTCCCTGCCGTGCCGGGCGACGCAGCCGACCCCTCGCCGCAGTGGCTCACGACTCCAGGACCAACGCGATCTCCCCCGCAGGCACCGAGCCGGTGGTCTCGCCGATGATGGCGGCGGCGTGCCCGGTCGCCACGAGGGCGCGCACGAGGTCTCCGGCGCCCTCGGGCGGGCACGCCAGGAGCAGGCCGCCGGAGGTCTGCGGGTCGGCCAGGATGTTCAGGAGCACCTCGTCGGGCTCGCCGGACCCGAAGCGGAGGTGCCGGCCGACGGCTGCGAGGTTGCGGCCGATCCCGCCCGGGACGTGGCCCGCTGCGGCGAGGGAGGCGACCTCGGGGAGCAGCGGGATCTCGGCCACCTGCAGCGCCGCTCCGGTCCCGCTGGCCGCGCACATCTCCTGCAGGTGCCCGAGCAGGCCGAATCCGGTCACGTCGGTGGCAGCGGTGACCCCCGCCTCGGCGGCCAGCTCCGCCGCCGTCGCGTTCAGCCGGCACATCTCGGCCACCGCGGCGCCGAACGCACCCTCGGGCAGGGCGGGGTCGCCGGGCTGAAGGCGCTTGTGCGCCGTCGTGATGATGCCGGTGCCGAGGGGCTTGGTGAGGACGAGGCTGCGGCCCGCCGCAGCGGCCCCGCTGCGCATCAGCCGGTCCGCCCGCACCTCACCGGTCACCGCTTGGCCGTACTGCGGCTCGGGTCCCTCGGTCGTGTGGCCGCCGACCACCTGCCAGCCGCCCTCGGTGGCCGTCGCCGCGCCGCCGCGCAGGACAGCGCCGAGCAGTTCCAGCGGGAGGCGATCCTGCGGCCACACCACGATGTTGAGAGCGAACAGCGGGCGCCCGCCCATGGCGTAGACGTCACTGGCCGCATTGGCGGCGGCGATCCGGCCCCATGTCTCGGCATCGTCGGTGACCGGCGGGAAGAAGTCCACCGTCGACACCAGGGCGCGCCCGTCCGGCCGCCGCCACACGGCGGCGTCGTCGCCGGTGCCGATCAGCACATCGGGATGGGCGTGTGTTGGCAGCGAGCGCAGGACCTGCGCCAGGTCACCGGGACCGAGCTTGCCGGCTCAACCCGCGCCGTGGCTGTACTGCGTCAGGCGGTACGTCATGGGGAAGTCCCGTGTCGTGTCTCGTATCCGGTCGGGGCGGGATGCCCCGCCGCCGTCAACGCTAGTTCTCGCCATCCGGCGCGGCCGTACCGGCCCGTTTGCCAATTGCGGTGGTCCCTCTCGCCATGATGGATAAGAGCGTTCACAGATAGGCGACCACCATCGACGGAGGATTCCAGTCCGCGGAATCCTGTCATTCCGGCGCAGGCCGGAATCCAGGCTCTTCGACCCGACTCGCGCCGCTCTCGTCGACAGCAAAGCGCCTGTTCAGAGCCTATCGGCGCACGCCCTAAACCGGTCGTCGCCAACGTCCGTTCAGCGCTGGCAGGCCGGGCAGTAGGTGGTGGTGCGGGCGTCGAGGACACGGCTCCGCAACTCGACGCCGCAGCGGCGGCAGGGCTCGCCGCGGCGCCCGTAGCAGTCCAGGTGGGCGTAGTTGTCGCCGCCGGAGCCCGCCAGCGTGCGGTAGTCGCGGAACGTCGTGCCGCGGTGGGCGATGGCCTGCGCCAGCACGTCGCCGATGGCGGCATGCAGCGCCCCGGCCTCCGCCCGGGTGATGCGGCGCTCGGCGGGGTTGATGCCGGACCGCCACAGCGCCTCGTCGGCGTAGATGTTGCCGAGCCCCGCCACGGGGCGCTGGCTCAGCAGCTGGGTCTTGACCCTCCGCGTGCTCCGGCGCAGCGCCGACCAGAGCCCCTCGGCGCTGAACCCCTCACCCAGCGGTTCGGGTCCCAGCTGCGCCAGCGTGGGGATGGTGTCGTAGCACCCCGCCGGCACGACCCGCACCCTCCCGAACCGTCGCACGTCGTGCAACTCCAGCGCCGCCCCGTCGTCGAGACCCCACCAGGCCCGCACGTAGCCATCGCTCGGCACCCCGGCGGCGGCGAATTGCAGCCTCCCGGTCATGCCGAGGTGCAGCACCATCTCGCGCCCGTCGCCCATTGCGACGATCAGGTACTTGCCCCGCCGGGCGACAGCGTCGACCTTCGCCCCGATGACGTCCCGTGCGGGCAGGAACTTCTCGCTGGGGTGGCCGGCCGCCTCGGTGATCCGGCGCCCGACCAGCCGCGGCTCCAGCTGGCGGCGGATCGTCTCGACCTCGGGCAGCTCAGGCACCGCGGCACCTGCCGACCCCTCCGGGTGGGCTGTGGCGATGGAGGACTCGCCTCGCCCGCTCTAAGTGTCCGAAGCGAGTCGATGATCGGTATCGTTCCACGAACGAGCAGTATGCCTCTCAGAGCCGAACCGGTAGACCGCAGCGGCGGCTGCGATCCAGCGCCCCGAGGCTCCGTGACCGCGAGCGCGCGACTTCTTGCGAGGTCCCCTTCAGCGGTGCCTTCGCGTCTTCGAAAGTCGGCAGGGTGATTCCACGGTCGCCAGCCGCAGGAACCGGGCACCCGGCGCCCGCCAATCGATGGTCGGCAGCCATGAGCGTCCGGCTCGGATCCGGAGGAACGTGCCTCGTGCCTACTACAACGAGTTCCCGGAGTGGCTCCAGGCATAACTTGCAGCGGCTGAACGTGCTGGGATCACGGCCGCCCGAGTGTCAAGCGCCGCATTCGATGCGCTCGCGGTTGAAGGAGAACGGATGATCTATGTCGTTGCTGGGGGGACGCTATTCGTGGCTCCCCGCATTGCAGGGGGCGAGGAAATCACACATGCGGCACTAGCCAACGGAGGTCCTGTGCAAGCGGCCGGAGAACTTGAGGTGGTCCAGTGCGGGGAGGACACGACCGTAATCCACCTCGACAATAGGAGCTGACACTACGTCCCAGACTCCGGGAGCCTCGAAGTCGCGGAGGAGACTCTTGAGGCGCTGGGATTGCGGGTGAATCCAGACGGTGTTCATCCTTACGGCCAGGATGCGCCATGAGCATCGGCGACACGCTCCGGTCCGACAGCGTCGAGTCGATCCTTGAGCACGTCGGTCGTGTTGTGGACGAGCATGACTTTGAGAGGATCTGGGCCCAAGGCCTGGTTCAGTTCCAATCGCCGAACGATCGAGAGCAGATCCTGGTTGCTGCCGGTCGGCGGCTTTGCGTTTTCGACGATGCCCCGCGTGACGCCTTGAGGCGCAGTTGGCTTCGAAGGGTCGCCGACGAGGTCAGATCTCGGGGGGACTCGGCGCTCGGCGGAAACTTGGCCCCGCTTGTAAGCGTTGAGATGAGAGAGGCGTTTGCGTATGCCGAGGGAGACTTGACGGAATTGCGAATGGCTCTCGACGCCAGGGAGGACTTGCACGAATTCGCCCAGCGCCTGCCTGCGGTGGCAGTCAGGCTGCGCGACCTCGGCCGGTTGGCGGATCGATTCCGCGGCAGTGGGACAATGGCTCTCGTGAGCGGGGAGGAGGCCGATTTGGCTCGGAGTCTGGTAGACGGGCTGACATCTCGGAGTCACCTCATGGCGACGGTGCCCGAGTCGATGCGCGTCAACCGAGACCGTCTTCTTCAGTGGGCCAGAACCGCTGAAGCCGAGCGGGAGCTACCGAGGCTGATCCGTAGCCTGATCGCCGAGACCGAGCCGTCGGCGGAGTGGATCGACATGCCTGCGGGAACAGGTGTCGGAACGGCGGGCTGGGACGGCGTTGTCAAGTGTGCTGACGGGAATCGGTTCGTGCCAGCGGGTCGTTCTCGGTGGGAACTGTCCACACAGCAGACGAACTCCCATCAGAAGGCATGCGACGACTACTCGAAGCGCCTCAAGCACACCTCACCCGCCGAGCGCGCCGACGAGGCCTATGTGGCAGTGGTCTGCGCGCCTTGGACCAAGGCGCGCTCGTTCGCCGACGAGAAAGGGCAGGCACGCGATTACCGGTCTGTTCTGGCGCTGAAGGTGGACGACATCGTGTCCTGGCTGGAGTGCGCTCCGCTCACGACCGTCTGGCTGCGTGAGCAGTTGGGCGAGCCGGAGCGCGGGCTCGAACTGCTCTCGGCTTGGTGGCATCGCTGGCTCGCTTCGACCAGGATCCCTCTCGGTGTGGAGGTGGTGCTCGCAGGCCGTGGCGATCAGGCCGACCGGCTGCGTTCCCGCTACAGCGAGCAACGCTGCGGAATCATCACGATCGGCGGCGACATGCATAGCGAGGAGATCCTCGCATTCGTGGCGGCAGCGCTCGTCTCTAGGTCGCCAGGCGAATGGCCGCAGGGCGACTTCCTCTACGTTGACGACAAGGAAACGGCGCAGCGTCTGCTGGCAGCGGGGGCACGCCAACCCTCAGGGCGACCGCCCGGAAGCGTCCCCGGGATAACGGTGGTGGTGCCGTCGGCCGATTTTGCGCCCTATCTTCCGCCGGACAGCACTCACCACCTGATTGTTCCCATACCTGGAAGTTCACGGGCTGACATCGTGCTGGATGCCGTAGACGCCGCCGCTGTGGCGGATCAGATGAGAACTGCCGGAGAGGACTTCTTCACCGCTGGTGAATTCGGCGCCCTGGCGCGGATGAGTCTCTTGACACTCCGCCGAAGGTTGGCCATCGAACCGGACCTGCATCGCCCGGCTTGGGCGGTCGGTGCGGTTGACAAGATCCTGCGTAGGAGCATCCTGCTCAACAGTTGGAACCAGACCAGCGATGGTGACCGCAGCGTCGTCGAGCGTTTCGTCGGTTGCTCGCATGACGATGTCGTCGAGGCGCTGCACAGGGTCGCCAGTGAGAGCGAGCCGCCGATGCTGCTCACCGACGAGCGGTGGCATGTGGTCGCACCGGCCGACGCGTGGGCTCTGATCGACGGCCAGCTCTCGCGGGAGGATCTCGAGTCGCTTGGTCAAGTCGCAGCCGAGGTGTTGACCGAGCCCGATCCTCTCTACGGATTGAGCCAGACCGAGCGCTTGGCAGCGCAGCTCGCAGGTGTCAGGGCCCGATACTCGCCGCAACTCCGGAACGGTGTCGCCACGACGCTTGCGCTACTTGGAGCCTTTCCGCCGCGGCTGCGAGGCGATGGCGGGCGGACCGTCAACGCTGCCGACCAGATCGTGGCGCGGATCCTGCGCGCAGCGAACGATGATCCGGATCCGAAGACCTGGGTCTCGGTGGCCGAGATCCTTCCCCTTCTTGCGGAGGCTGCCCCGTCCCCGGTGCTGGCGGCTCTACGGTCGTGCCTGGCCCAACCCCACCCGTTCGCGAGCGCGCTGTTCGCCGATCGCGAGGACGATGACTTCGGATTCCCCACCGATTCTCCGCACCTGCGAATCCTTGACGGCATGGAAGTCCTGGCGTGGTCCACCGACTACATCGAGCCGACCACCGACCTGCTCGCAGAACTCGCTGAGTCCGACCCTGGCGGCGGCTGGTCGAACCGGCCCAGCAAGAGCCTTGAAGAGATCATGTGCCCCTGGAGGCCCTCCACGTGCGCGGACAGTGAACAACGGTTGGCGGTTCTCGACATGCTTCGAGGTCGCCACGGTGCTGTGGCCTGGGATCTCATGCTGTCGATGCTGCCCAGCGCGATGGATACCGTCTCCGAGCGCCCCGGCCCGCGGTTCCGCCCCTGGTCGGACTCGAGACCAGTTGTTACCGAGATCGAGTATGACCGAACCGTCTCCGCGGTCGCGTCCCGACTCGTCGCCGATGCAGGTACAGAGCCGGAACGCCTCGCCGCGCTCGTCGAACGTGCCGGCGACCTCGCCGCCGCCTCTCGCAAATCCCTGCACGCATCGTTGGCTGCCGTAGCCGACTCAGGCCCCGGTGAGGAAATCAGATCTGCCGTCTCGTCTGCGTTGCGTCGAATGATCTCGCTTCACCGCGACTGCAACGGCACGAGTTGGGCTCTCCCCGAGATCGAGCTCGTGGAGTTTGAGGCGCTGCTCGAGCCCCTGCGT
>JAPPKQ010000101.1 GCA_028819945.1 bacterium
GGGCCCGGGAGGCCTCGTCGCCGACCATCTCCACCGTCGGCATGGCCTGCTGTCGGTACGCGTCGTCGACTCACTCGACGAGGCGATCGATCACGTCAACAGGTACGGCACGGGACACTCGGAGGTGATCGTGACCTCCGACGAGGCGGCCGCAGGCCGGTTCTGCGCCGAGGTCGACGCCGCCGCCGTGCTCGTCAACGCCTCGAGCCGGTTCGTCGACGGCGAGGAGATGGGCTACGGCGCCGAGATCGGCATCAGCACCCAGAAGCTGCACGTCCGCGGACCGATGGGCCTCGTGCACCTCACCGCCGTCAAGAACGTCATCAGGGGCGACGGCCAGATCCGCCCCTAGCCCTCGGAGCCGGCGCCGGCGGGAACCGGGCTCTCGGCGACGACCCGCACGGCCAGCCCGGTGGCGGCGGCCAGCAACTCGCTGCGCTGGTTGGCCGTGTACAGCTCCACCGCGGCGTCGGCGCCCGGCGCGGTGCGGCAGCTGATCACGAGGGCCTCGCCGGCCTCGGCCCTCACGCCGCTCACGGCGCCGCCGCGGGTCCGGTCGAGCGCGATGGCGATTCGCAGGATCCCCGCCAGCAACTGCACCCGGGCACGGTCGGCTGTGTTCAGGGCCGCGAACTCGGCGTGGCCCGTCCGGGGCAGCGCCTTGCGCTGGTAACGCGCCACGAGAGCCATCAGTTCCACCTCGCGCTCGGTGAAACCCAGCAGCCGGTCGCTGCTGCGGATGACGTAGTAGCTGTGCTTGTGGTGCGCCCCGCGGGAGATGAAGCGCCCCACGTTGTGCAGCATCCCGGCAGCCTCCAGCAGGTCCCGCTCGTACAGGCCGAAGCGGTGCAGATCCACGAGCGCGTCGAAGAGCTGCAGCGCCAGATCGGTCACCCGCTGGACGTGCGGGCGCTCCTCGTCGTAGTCCTCGGCGATGCGCAGCACAGACTCCCGCCTGATGTCGCTGAGATGCCAGAAGGCGTCTCCGTTGCCCCCGGCGTGCACCCCGTCCAGCAACACGCCCTCGCGCAGCGCATAGCCGGACACCGTGATCGACGGAATGTCGAAGCACTCGAACACGCCCTCCAGCAGCAGGACGCCCGCCACGATGACATCGGCCCGGCGCTCGTCCAGGCCGCCGATGGCCCGGCGCGCCTCGGGGGTCGGCGCGGCGAGCACGGCACCGGTGACCTCGGCCAGCTGGGCGCGGCTGAAGGAGACGTTGTTGAGCCAGCGACCGGCTCGCCCGTCGCGGAGGTACTCGGCCATCTGGGCGATCGTGGCGATCGTCCCCGAACTGCCCACGGCCAACTCGTACCTGAAGGGCGCCAGATCGTGACCCACGGGGGTCAGGAACGACCGCACGTAGGCACGACACTCCTCCACCGCGGCGTCGCCGGCCGCGCCGCCGGGGAAGAAGCGGTCGGTGAGCCGGACGTGTCCAAGCTTGACGCTGCGCACCGCCACGGGCCGCGTGCCCCGGCCGACGAGCAGTTCGGTGCTGCCGCCGCCGATGTCGGTGACCAGGATCTGGCGGTCGAACACCGACAGCGCCTGCACCACCCCCAGATGGATCAGCCGGGCCTCCTCAGTGCCGGAGATGACCTCCACCTGGACCCCGGCCTCGGCGGCCGCCCGATCCAGGAAGTCGAGGCGGTTCTCGGCCTCGCGGACCGCGCTCGTCGCCACCGCCCGCACGTCGGCGCCGTAGGAGGCTGCCGTCTTGACCAGCCCGCGCAGGGCTTCGATCCCCCGGTCGATGGCATCGGGCGTGAGGTGTCGCATGTCGCCCGAGCCGGAGCCCAGGCGCACCACCTCCTTGTCCCTGCAGAGGATCTCGAGGCCGCCGCTCGGGCTGACCCTGGCAACGACGAGGTGGAAGGAATTCGTCCCCACATCGATCGCAGCGTGGACCTCACCCGCCGCGCCATTCACCACGTCGCTCAAGCTATCGCCGGTGCTAGGAGGCGGCGCGGCTCAACAGGCGCAGGCGGAGTTCGTTCAGGATGCCGATGGTCGTGAACTGGCGCGTCCGTTCCCGGTCGAACGGGAAGTGATGACGGCGCGCCACGATCTCGCCGTCCACCGACGTGGCCATCCAGACCGTGCCGGGCTCCTCGCCATCGGCTGAGGCGGGACCGGCGACGCCGGTCACCGCAACCGAGCAGTCGGCGCCCAGCTGCTCGCAGGCGCCGGCGGCCATCGCCCGCACCGCCGCCTCGGACACGACGGGACCGGCCGGAACGCCCAGCAGGTTGCGCTTGGTCTCGGCGGCGTAGGTCACCAGCGAGCCCCGGAAGACATCGCTGGCGCCGGGGACGGCGCTCAGGCGCGTCGCGATCATTCCCCCCGTCAGCGACTCCGCCGTGGCCAGCGTGAGACCCGCCCGGCGGCACAGCCCGAGCACCGCCGTCTCCATGGTCTCCTCGTCGGTGCCGAACACCAGGTGGTCGTCGATTGCCGCCCGCACGGCCGCCTCCTCGGCGGCCAGCATCGCCGCCGCCTCGGCGGCCGTGTCCGCCTTGGCGGTCAGGCGCACCTTGAGGCCCTCCATCCCCGAGGCCAGGAAGGCCAGCGTCACCGTCCCGGAGGCATCGAGCCGGTCGATCACGCCGCCCAGCCTCTCGGCCAGGCCGCCCTCGGACTCGCCCCAGGTGCGCAGCGTGCGGCTCTGGATCACCCCCGAGACGCCTGCCCGGCGCCGCATGTCCTCCGCGATCCACTCGGTCATCATCGTCTGCATCTCCCACGGCACGCCGGGAACCGCGTAGACCACGGTGGCACCGATCGGGCAGACGAGGCCGGGCGCGGTGCCGGGAAAGACCGGGATGACCTCGGCGCCGTCGGGCACGTCGGCCTGCTGCAGGTTGTTGGCGGGCATCGAGCG
Source organism: bacterium (assembly GCA_028819945.1). Classification (GTDB taxonomy): domain Bacteria; phylum Actinomycetota; class Acidimicrobiia; order Acidimicrobiales; family CATQHL01; genus VXNF01. The sequence goes on from JAPPKQ010000101.1 coordinate 2,888, forward strand.
GCCGCGCCGCCAGAACTTGGCCGAGATGCTCTCGACGAGTTCGAGGTCGCGGCGCAACCCCACCCCCATGACGGCGGCCAGCGCCTCGCGTGTGATGTCATCGGGGGTCGGACCCAGGCCGCCGCAGACCACGACGAAGTCGTTGCGCGCCACGGCCGCGCGCAGCACGGCGCAGATCCGGTCGAGGTTGTCGCCGACCTTGGTCTGGTAGTACGAGTCGATCCCCAGTCCGGCCAGGTGCTCGCCGATCCACGACGAGTTGGTGTCGACCACCTGCCCGAGCAGCAGTTCGGTGCCGACGGCGACGACCTCGCACCTCATCGGGGACCCCCGCCGGCGCCTCCGCCCTCCGCGGCCGTCCTGCGGCCGTCGAGAAGATAGAGCAGGCCGGTGACGGCGGTGGCCGCCACGGCCAGCCACCAGACGGCCAGCACGAACCCCTCGCGGCCCGGCGAATCCTCGGCGGCAAGGGGCGGGACGAGGGTGAGGATCACCGCCAGCCCCTGGAGGATCACCTTCCACTTGGCCGAGCGCCGGGCGGGGACCGAGACGCCGCGGCGGGCGCAGTGCACCCGGTACCCGCTCATCGCCGCCTCGCGGCCGGCGATCAGCGCGACCGGCAGCCAGCTGACCCTGCCGATGGCGGCGAGGGACGCCATCGAACCCAGGACCACGACCTTGTCCGCCAGTGGATCCAGGAACGCCCCCGTGCGCGTCACGGTGCCGGTGTTCCGCGCCAGCTGGCCGTCCCAGGCGTCGGAGGCGGCGAACACCACGGCCACCGCCACGGCCAGCCAGGAGGCCCCGCCGTCGTCGCGGGCGCGCAGGATCAACCAGAACAACACCGGCGAGGCGCCGATGCGCGCCAGCGTGATGAGGTTCGCGGGCGTGGCCAGACCGAGACCGATTCCGGGTGCCGGCGCCGTCACCGCGCCCCTCCGGCGCCGGCGGCGACCAGCGGCGCCGCCATCAGGTCGACGCCGGCGGCCCCGATGATCTCGACGGTCGCGAAGCTCCCCGTCGCAAGCTCCTCCGGCACCTCGACGAGACCGTCGATCTCAGGAGCCTCCCGGTGGCTGCGGGCCCGGCCGGGCCGGTCCACAAGCACGGTGGCGGCGCTGCCCACGAGGCCGCGGCGGCGTCGCTCGGTGATCTCGTCGCAGAGTTCGCGCAACTCGGCCATGCGCTCGGCGACCAGCGGCTCGGGCACCTGCCCGTCCAGATCGGCCGAGTACGTTCCCTGCTCCTCGGAGTAGGCGAAGACGCCCACCCAGTCCAGCTGCGCCTCGGCGACGAAGGCCAGCAGGGCGTCGTGGTCCTCCTCGGTCTCGCCGGGGTAGCCCACGATGAAGTTGGACCGGAAGGCGGCGTCCGGCGCGGCGCGGCGGATCTCGGCGATCCGCGCCGCGAAGCGCTCCCCGTCGCCCCAGCGGCGCATCCGGCGCAGCAGAGGGCGGGAGGCGTGCTGCAGCGACAGGTCGAAGTAGGCCACGCCGCCGGCGAGGATCGCCGCCACCAGTTCGTCGGTGAGGTCGGAGGGGTAGAGGTAGAGCAGCCGCACCCACGGCACCAGTTCCCGTGCCGCCTCCACGAGCGGAACCAGGCGTCGCTCGCCGCCACCCCCGTCACGTCCGTAGGAGGCCAGGTCCTGTGCCACCAGCACCACCTCCTGAGCACCCAGCGCCTCGATCTCGGCCAGTATCGACTCGGGGCTGCGCGAGCGCTGCGGTCCCCGGAAGCTGGGAATGGCGCAGTAGCCGCAGCGGCGGTCGCAGCCCTCGGCGATCTTCACGTAGGCCCAGGGCGCCGACGCCGGCGGTCGGGGCATGTTGAGCAGGTCCAGGCGAGGCACCGGGCCGCCGCCGGCGACCTGCAGCGCGCGGCGCCGCCCGCGGCGGGTGGGCCCCAGGGCGATCGGCTCGCCGAAGCCCGCCACGCGGTCGATCTCGGGGTGCTCCCGGTGCAGGCGGGAGCCGCTCCGCTCGGCGAGGCAGCCGGTCACGACCAACTGGGCGCCGGCGCGCCGCTGTGACGCCAGGCTCTCGACGGTCTCCAGCGACTCCCGCCTCGCCTCGTCGATGAAGGCGCAGGAGTTGACCACCACGAGATCCGCCTCGGCCACCTCGGCGGCCGGCCGGTAGCCGTCGGCGGCGAGCCGTCCGGCGAGCTTGTCGGAGTCGACCTGGTTCTTGGGACAGCCGAGTGTCTCCAGCCAGTACCGCCTCGCCACGACATCTGAGCGTACCGCCGGTGCCGGGACCGCCGATGACCCTGCGGCGACAGCCCGCCGCCACCCCCGGTCCAGGGGCGGCCTTGGCCGGTGTACCGCCGTGCCGGTAGCCTGAGCGGTACCGGAGCCCCAGCGGCCGGCTCCGCGCCGAGTTGACGACCCGGGAGGCCCCATGGGCGACTGGTGGAACGCCCTCACCGGCGACCTGCAGGTCTTCTACCTGATCGGCATCGTCTCGGGCGCCTTCCTGATGCTGCAGTTCCTGCTCATGGCCCTGGGCGTCGGCCTGGACTTCGACTTCGACCTCGAGGGCAGCGACGCCGACGTGGGCTTCCTGTCGCTGCGCAGCCTCACCGCCTTCTTCTTCGCCTTCGGCTGGACCGGCGTGCTGATGAAGGAGGCGGACAACTCCACCACCCTCTCGGTGGTGATCTCGACCATCGTCGGCCTGGCCGTGTTCTTCCTCGTGGCGCTGATCTGGCGGCGGTTCGCCCGCATGACCGAGAGCGGCTCCATCGACTACCGCAGCGCGGTCGGCGTGAACGGTACCGTCTACATCCCGGTGGGCGCCAACCGCGCCAAGCCCGGGAAGGTGGAGGTGATGGTCCAGGGGCGCATGCGCGTGATCGACGCCTACACCACGGCGCCCACCGAACTCCCCGCCAAGACACGCGTCAAGGTGACCGACGTCGTGGACCCCACGACCGTCCTCGTCGAGCCGCTGCTGTAGCGGCCGCCTGACCGAGACCCCCGAACCACCCTCGACATCCCCCGAAAGGAACCCACATGGCAGTCATCGGCCTAGTCGTCGGCCTCGTCGTCATCCTCCTGATCGCCATCCTGTGGGTGGCGTCGCGCTACAAGCGCTGCCCCTCGGACCGGATCCTGGTGATCTACGGCCGCGTGGGGGGCGTCGGCGAGTCGGCCCGCTGCCTGCACGGCGGCGGCGCCCTGGTGTGGCCCATCATCCAGGGCTACGCCTTCCTGGATCTCACCCCGATCCCCATCGAGATCAAGCTGCAGGGCGCCCTCTCCCAGCAGAACATCAGGGTGAACACCCCGGCCACGTTCACCGTGGGCGTCTCCACCGAGCCCGGCGTGATGCAGAACGCCGCCGAGCGTCTGCTGGGGCTCAGCCTCGCCGAGGTGGAGAACCTGTCCCGGGACATCATCTTCGGGCAGATGCGCGTGGTCATCGCCACCATGCCCATCGAGGAGATCAACGCCGACCGGGAGAAGTTGATCACCAACATCACCGAGTCACTGGAGATCGAGCTGCGCAAGGTCGGCCTGCGGCTCATCAACGTCAACATCCAGGACATCACCGACGAGTCGGGCTACATCGACGCCCTCGGCCGGGAGGCGGCGGCGCGGGCCATCAACGAGGCCAAGATCAAGGTCGCCGAGCAGGAGCGCGACGGTGACATCGGTGCCGCCGAGGCGAACCGCGAGCAGCGCATCCGGGTGGCGTCGGCCAACGCCACAGCCACCGAGGGCGAGAACGAGGCCAAGGTCACCGTGGCCCGCTCCGACAGCGAGCGGCGCCAGAAGGAGGCCGAGGCCGAGCGGCTGGCCAGCGCAGCCGAGCGGGTCACCCAGGCGCGCGCCGAGGAGGAGTCCTTCGCCGCCGAGGCCGCCGCCGAGACCGCCAGGGCGGCCCGCGAGAAGGCCTCCCAGCAGGCCGACATCGTCGTGCCCGCCGAGGTGGAGCGCGAGCGGGTGCGCACACTGGCCGAGGCCGAGGCGGATCGGATCCGGCTCGTCCAGGGAGGCGAGGCGGACGGGCAGCGCCTCCGCATGGAGGCCGAGGCAATGGGTCTGCTCGCCCTGCTGACCCGCCGCGCCGAGGGTCTCGGCGAACTCGTGAACCGCACGGGCGGCGAGGCGCAACTGGCGGCGCTGATGCTCATCGCCGAGCAGCTCCCCGCGCTCGTGGCCGAGCAGGTCAAGGCCATCTCCAACCTGAAGATCGACCAGGTCACCGTGTGGGAGTCCGGCGGGAACGGGGGCAACGGCGGCAGCAGCACCGCCAACTTCCTCTCGAGCCTCATCGGTGCCCTGCCCCCGCTGCAGGACCTGGCCGGCCAGGTGGGCGTGAAGCTCCCCGCCTACCTCGGCGAGA
>JAPPKQ010000273.1:0-1350 GCA_028819945.1 bacterium
GCACGGTCGTAGATGTCACTGGCCGCGACCACGTCGATGGTTCCCTCGCCGCGCCTCCCCATCTTCCCGCCGCCTCGACCGCCGGCCCCTCGACAGTGGAAACCAGCGGCGACCATGCGGCAGCCCTTGCCGGTATGACGCGGCACCAATCAGTGCGGAGGGGTGAGCAGGGTGCAGGAAGCGTTGTTCAGGACCTGGCTGGACGTCGAGCGAAAACTGGGCACCGGAACCGTCGCCAGCCGGATCAGCAACTGCCGGCGTGTCGAGCACTATGAGGGCGCGCTCGACGCCCACTACGACGCCGACGGGCTGACCGGCCTGTTGGACCGCCTGAACCCGAAAAGGCCGCAGCACAAGATCCCGATCGATGGCGACATCTACAACGGCACGGCGACGTTGAAGAGCGCGGTTGGCCTTTACCGCGCCTTTCGGGATGCAGCCGGCGGCGAAGCCGGCTTCTCTGAGGCGCCGCAGGCGGAGCGACGGCCCCAAGCGAGGCGAACCCGCCGCCCGGCAGCCGATTGGCCGCTCTGGCCGGCGCCGAGCGACGGGGACTTGCGTGAGCTCGCCCGAGCGCTCACGCCATCCGTGCGCTTCCTCGATCCCGGCATCGTTTACGCCGTCGTCGAGGACAATCGCCGCATGCGGGCCGACTGGTCTTGCCGGCTCGAGGCGCTCGGCATCGATCCCGCCATCTATCTGTGGGAAGGCTCGCCCTGCGTCTTTCCGGGCGTTCGTCGCTACGCCGGGAGCACGGAAATTGCGGTGTTCCGGCAACGGGCTTCGGCAGACGAAGTTCCCAAGCAATGCCTTGCGCTCGACGACAACGACTATCCGAAGCACCTGTGGGCCTTCGCCTTCACCGGCAAGCCGTTTCGCAAGCGCGGCCCGGACGGCTACCAGCTTGCGCACCTCTTCGACCACAAGGAACACGGCAACCGCTGGCGCGATGAGTTGGACGTGCCGCCGGATGCCCGGGAGCCGGTGCTGCCGTACGGGTTGTTCACCAGCGCCGCCAACTCGGCCTATGTACCCGGTCCGTTCCTGAGACCCACGGACTTCTCGCCCGACCTGCGGGGCCTCGTGCAGAGGCGGGCGCTGCAGCTCTACGGCAGCATATGCCGCATCGTGCCGCCCCCCTTGTCGGTAAGGCCCTGCGAAGACCGCAACTGGTCTCTCGACGGTTTTCACTGGAGCGCGCCCGTGGGAGGCATGGACAACGTTCCCGACTTTCTGGCGTTCCGTCGCCAGCGCCTGGAGGAACTCTTCGACAGGCGGCGCGCCGCGCCCAAAAAAACCCCCCCGGTCCGCAAGTACATAAACCCGAAAGACACCCCCCAAACCACCCCC
>JAPPKQ010000273.1:1360-7209 GCA_028819945.1 bacterium
AACCGCACCGCGCGTTCCGACATGCCATGATCCCGGATCGACCCGCAGCAGCCCAGCCAGGCGCCATTGCTGCGTCGGTCGTGATGCGAAAGCGGCCGCCTGGCGCGCCGCCCGTCATCGTCCCGCACGGATCGGTCCCGCGGTGCCGAGGATGCGTCCCCGCCGGTCCTGATCCACCTCTGTGCACCGAACGCTTGCCGCCTTCCCCGCCTCCCGCCGCCCGCGTTGTCGTCGCCCACCGGATGAGCTCCATCCGCGTCATGGACCGCATCCTGGTCATGGACACCGGCCGCATCGTGGAGAGCGGCCGCTACGACGACCTGTTCCGCCGGGACGGCGTCTTCGCCGCCCTGGCCCGCCGCCAGCTCGTGCAGCCCTCCGGGTAGCCCGCTTCGCCCGCTGTCGCGCCCCCTGTCCCCCCGTCCCCCCGCCTCCCCGCCCCGAGGGTCCCATCTGAGACCCTCCCGCCATGCCCCAGGCCCTGTAAGGTCCACGCCTTTCGCGAGGACCCCGCATGCCGCCATCCTTCGATGACTTCCAGCGCCTCCTCGCCGCCTTGCAGGAAGCGGCCCTCGACGACGCCCGCTGGCCGGCGGCCAGCGCCCTCATCGACGAGGTCTGCAGCATCGTCGGCAACGCCCTGGTCGTCGGCGAGGGTCTGGGCGACGACGTCCACCTCCACTTCGTCCGCTATCTCTACCGCGGCGAGCCGCGCCCGGACCGCGTGCGCGAGTATTTCGACCTCCACCATCCCCGCGATGAGGGCCTGCCCCGCCTCCGCCAGCAGCCCCACGGCCGCCTCGTGCACGTCCCCGACCTCTACACCGAGGCCGAGCGCAAGACCTCGGCGGCCTACAACGAAGGCCTGCGCCGCCTCCGCGGCCAGAGCGGCCTCAACGTCCGCTTCGACGCCCCGGGCGGCCTGCGCATCGTCTGGGGCGCCGGCAACCCCGTCAGCGGCGCCTGGCAGTCCGACCGCATCGCGCTCATCGAGGCCCTGCTGCCGCACCTCCGCCACCTTGTCGTCATGCGCCAGGCCCTGGCCGCCGCCGATACCCTCGGCGCCTCCCTCACCGCCCTCCTCGACAGCAGCCGCATCGGCGTCCTCCACCTCGACCGCGCCGGCCGCCTGCTGGCGGCCAACGCCCCCGCCCTGGACGTCCTGCGCCGCGCCGACGGCCTCTCCGACAAGGGCGGCTTCCTCAGCGCCTGGCTGCCGGAAGACCACGAGCGCCTGCAGGACCTGCTGGCGCGCGCGCTGCCGACCCTGTGGGGCGAGCCGCCCGCCGGCGGCTCCATGATCCTCCACCGCCTTTCCGACCCGGCGCCCCTTGGCCTGCACCTCAGCCCCGTCGGCGACCCCCGTGCCGATTTCGGTGCCCGCCGCGTGGCGGCCCTCGTGCTGGTCGTCGACCCCGCCTTCCCGCCGCGCGTCAATCCGGCCCGCGTCGCCCGCGCCCTTGGCCTCCGGCCCTCCGAGGCACGCGTCGCGGCCCTCCTGGCCGAGGGCCGCTCCATAACCCAGATCGCCGCCGTCACCGGCCGCAGCCCCGGCTACTTCCGCAAGGTCCTCAAGCGCGTCTACACCAGGCTGGGGGTCCCCGGCCAGGTCGCCCTGGTGCCCCGCGTCCTCGCCGTGGACGTCCTCCCCGGGTCCTAACCCCCCCGCCTTGGGGTCCCACCAGGGACCCTTTTTTCATGTTTTAAGTTCTGTATTTTTCACCGCTTTTCACGCACGGCCCCATCAGCCCACGCGTTCAGGAGGTAACGGCGATGCAGCAAACCAGCTTGGACTTTTCATTGACGGGACAGCTTGCGTCTTCGCTTAGGAACCGATTTGCGCCCGTACGGCGCTCTCGTCGTAACCCTCATCCACGCCGCGGGGCTGACGCCATGGGCCGCGCCGAAGATGCCCGCCGGGAGCGTGAATCCCGCCGCCTGACCTCTCCCCTCCTCCCTTCGGACGGAGCCACCTCCTCCCCGTCCTCCCCGGGTTTCCTGCCGCGCCTCCGCCGGGCGGCGATGGCGTGCCTGCCCGGCCTCGCCGCCGGCGCCGTGTCGCTCGGGCTCCTGGCCGCCGCGGCGCCCGCCGGGGCGCAGACGCCGACGAGCGTCAAGCTGGTGGGCAATACCGGGCAGACCGCCACGGCCAACACGGTTGGTGCCGATAGCGACAATGCCCAGCCGTTCACGACTGGCGGCAACAGCACCGGCTACAGGCTGACGGCGGTGAAGTTGTCCGTCGTTGGCGCTTCCGGCACGCCGACCTACACCGCGCACATCTATCTCGCCGACGACACGACCAGCCAGCCGACCGGCAGCAGTCTGGGCACGCTCGCGAACCCGGCCTCGCTGGCGACCGACGGGATCAAGACGTGGACGGCAACCGGGGGCGGCATCGATCTCGACGCCGGCACGGACTACGTCTTCGTCCTGGACTCGTCGGCGTTCGTCACCGCAGCACCCGATTATCAATTGACCGCCTCGGACGCTGAAGATTCGGATGCGGCGTCGGGCTGGAGCATCGCCGACAACTACTTCTCGCGGACTTACCTCGGCGGCAGCTGGGGTGAGCGAAGTGATTCCCTGAAGATCGAGATCCACGGCTACTCGAAGCTGGCGGCGCCGTCCGCGCCGACGGTGCGCGCCGTGTCCGGCCTTGGCGACCGCCTGACGGTGCGCTGGACGGCGGCGCCGATAGCGGCGGCCGTGACCGACTACGACGTCCGCTGGTACAAGGGCGCCGCCGACCCGGAGGACGAGGCGGACTGGGTCGAGGCAGGGGAGGCCGGCGGCCACGACCACGTCAACGCGGGAACGAAGGCGACGCTCACGGGTCTCGAGGCGAACACCGCCTACCGCGTGCAGGTGCGCGCCGTGAACGCCGGCGGCGCCGGGCCGTGGTCCGACTCGGGCGGCGCCACAACGTTCACGGCGTCGGACGGGTCGACGACGACGGGCGGGGCGCTGGTGTCCAACACCGGGCAGACCGCCACCTCCAACCCCGTTGATGCCGATGTCGACAATGCCCAGCCGTTCACGACGGGAAGCAATGCCGGCGGCTACAAGCTGACGGCGGTGAAGGCGACGATCAGTGGCGGCACCGGCACGCCGACCTACACCGCGCACATCTTCCTTGCGGACACCACCACCGGCCGGCCGACGGGCAGCAGCCTGGGCACGCTCACGAACCCGGCCTCGCTGACCACCGACGGGACCAAGACGTGGACGGCCCCGGAGGGCGGCATCGACTTGGCCGCCGAGACGGTCTACGCCTTCGTCCTGGACTCGTCGGCGTTGGTCCTTTCAGCAGTTCCCCGCTATCAATTGACGGCTTCGGACGCTGAGGACTCGGATGCGGCGTCGGGCTGGAGCATCGGCAACAAATCCTTCTTGCGGAGTTTCTCCACCAGCACCTGGCATGAGCGAAGTGAATCCCTCCAGATCGAGCTCCACGGCCACGCGAGGCGCGCGCCCGAGGCGCCGACGGTGCGCGCCGTGTCCGGCCTCGGCGACCGCCTGACGGTGCGCTGGCGCGAGCCGTCGGTTGAGGGCGGTGGTGCGATCACCGACTACGACGTCCGTTACTACAAGGGCGCCGCCGACCCGGAGGACGAGGCGGACTGGATCGAGTCCGGCGAGGCCGGCGGCCACGACCACGTGGGCACCGCGACGAAGGCGACGCTCACGGGGCTCGACGAGGCCACCACCTACCGCGTGCAGGTGCGCGCCGTAACCGCCAGTGGCAACGGGCCGTGGTCCTCCTCGGGCGTCGCCGCGACGCCTGTGTGGCTGGGCGGGTCGACGACGAGCGGGTCCCTGGTCTCGACCACGGGCCAGACTCGCACCGGCACCAAAGCCTTCACCGTGGACTACGCGCAGGCCTTCACGACCGGCGGCAGTTCCGGCGGCTACAGGATGACCGGCCTGGACATCCAGTTGCAGCAGGCCGTGGGGCCGCCGACCTACACAGTTGCCATCCATGAGGACTCCGCCGGTGTTCCGGGCACCTTGGCGGGCACGCTGACCAACCCGTCGAGCCTGCCGACGACCTGGGGGAACGCGCGCTACACGACCACCGGCATCGACCTCGACGCCGGCACCACGTATTGGGTGGTGATCGATCTCCACAGTTCCAACTCGCAAACGAAGTTGGCGTCAACATCCTCGAATGGCGAGGATGCGGGTGCGCAGGCGGGATGGAGCGTCGCGGACGACATTCTCGCGCGAACGACGGATGCCACCTCGTGGAGCACCACCCCGGCCAGCACCGACTCCCTGATGCTCTCCATCCACGGCCGCGCCAAGGGCGACAACCCCTTTAGGGCGTCGGCGGGCGGCGGGCTGGTGGGCAACACCGGGCAGACTTCATTACCGGGAGGTGGCGTTCTTCTCGAAAGAAGTCTCGCCCAGGCGTTCGACACCGGCGGCCACGCCAGCGGCTACAAGCTGACCGCGGTGACGGCACATGTGGCCGGCGGCACCGGCACGCCGACCTTCACCGCGCACGTCTACCTTGCGGACGACACGACCGGCCATCCGACCGGCGGCAGCCTGGGCACGCTCGTGAACCCGGCCTCGCTGGCGACCAGCGGATCCTACACGTGGAACGCCCGCGGGGGCGGCATCGACCTGGACGCCGGCGAGAGCTACCTCTTCGTCCTGGACGTGTCGGCGGCAGCCGGTTCCGGACATCCCGGAATCACCACCACGAATTCGGGTTTCGAGGATGCCGGTGCGGCCTCGGGCTGGAGCATCGCCGACTCTGGTATCACGAAGGCCGTCGCCGGCTGGGGCAACGTTGTCCCTGCGCGCGCCCTCAAGATCGCCATCCACGGCTACGCGAAGCGCGGCCTTGCGGCGCCGTCGGTGAGCGCGGTGCCGCTGCAGCCCGACCGGCTGTCGGTGCGCTGGCCGCCGCCGCCCGGTGTGCCGGCGACGGACTACGACCTGAGGTACTACAGGGGCAGCCTCGACCCGGGGGACGAGGCGGACTGGATCGAGGCCGGCGAGCCCGGGGGCCACGACCACGCGGGCGTGCTGAGGACGGCGACGGTCACGGGCCTCCTGCCCTCCACCACCTACCGCGTGCAGGTGCGCGCCGTCATCGACGGGAGCGCGGGCCCCTGGTCCGCCTCCGGCAGCGGCCGGACGGAGGGCGAGTCCGGCGCGTCGGGCTCCGCGGCGGTCGAGGTGCTGACCGGCAACTTCCGCGAGACGGCGACGGCGGTCTATCCCCTTGCCCCGCATGACCGGGCGCAGGGATTCACCACGGACGGACCCCCGCTCGGCCACGCGCTCGGCTACACCGTCACCTCCGTCGACCTGCAGTTCGCCTCGGCCCCGGACGCCAGCGTGCGGGTCAGGCTGGCGACGGGGGCGTCGACGACGGGCGCCGGGACCACGCTCGCCACCCTGCGCAACCCGGCGACGTTCCGCGGCGGCGCGAACAGGTTCACCGCGCCCAGGGGCACCACGCTGGACCCGGACACCGAGTACTTCGTGGTCGTCGAGGGCGCGGCGGGCGAGCTGACGTGGACCCGCTTCAACAGCCACCGCCGGGAAGGGCGGGTCCACTGGAGGATTTCCGACACCAGCCTGTACCGGGACGCGGCCACGACGGGAGCGTGGACGTCCTCGAGCGAGAAGATGACGTTCCGCGTCAACGGCCGGGCGAACGTCGGCGACCCGCCGGGCAGGCCGGACGCGCCGACGGCGGTGCCGCAGCCGGGGACCACCGGCGTCGTGGTGACGTGGTTCGCGCCGGACGACACGGGCTCGGGCATCACCGACTACGACCTGCGCCACTTCCAGGGGACCGCGGACCCGGCGGACGCGGCGGACTGGAT
>JAPPKQ010000349.1 GCA_028819945.1 bacterium
TCCTCGCCCTGATGGCCGCCGTGGCGGCTCTGGCGGTCGCCGACTGGGTGGGGCGGGCCGACGCTGACGACCCGCCCCCGGCCGTTCCCGCCGGCACCCGCTCGGGCTACTCCGCCGCCGGCGGCGAGACCTGGTTCTGCGTCGGCGGCGTGGGCGGCGCCGGCGGATCGCTCCAGCAGGTGAGCATCCTGAACACCTCCGGGAGCGAACTCCGGGGCACGGTCCGCCTGTTCCCGGCGGTGCCGCTGGGCGGCCGGTCCCAGCCCTGGCCCGCGGCTCTAGTCGAACTCGTCGTGGCGCCGTACGACCGACTCGACATGGACCCGACGGCCACGGTCATGCAACTGTCGCCGGAACTGGCGAGTTTCCCGGAGGTGTTCGTGGCCGCCGAGGTGCGTCTGGACCGGGCCGGCGGCGTCGTGGCGCAGGACGTCGCGGTGGCGGGAGCCGCCGATGCGGGGGCGTGCCTGACCGCCGCGTCGCCGGAGTGGCACTTCGCCGCGGCCAGCACGCGGCGCGATGTCCAGGCGCGGTTGTCGCTGTTGAACCCGTTCTCCGACGACGCGGTCGCCGACATCGGCTTCGCCACCGACGACGGCCGCCGCGATCCGGTGACCTATCAGGGTGTCGTGGTGCCTGCCGGCACGCTGCTGATCCTCGACCTCGGCAGCGAGGTGACCCGGCGGCAGCAGGTCGCGTTCTCCGTGGTGGCCCGCAGTGGCAACCTGCTGGCGTCGGTTCTGCAGACGTTCAACGGCGACCTGGGCCTCTTCGGGGTGTCCCTGCGCGCCGGTTCGCCACGTCCCCGGGAGCAGTGGCTCTTCCCGCTGGGGGTGGCGGGAGCCGAAACCGGGGCGGCCAATTCGTTCGTGGTGTACAACCCCGATGCCGCCGAGGCGAGGGTCGACGTGGCGGTTGAACTCGACGCAGCGCTGCAGGCTCGGGGTGTGCCGCCGTTCGAACTCACCGTTCCGCCCGGCCAGCGCGTCGAGGTCACTTTCTTCCCACCGCCCGCCGGGCAGGCACACCCCGTCTCCGGGGTTGACGTGGCGGCGGCCACGAGCCGCGTCCCGCCCAGCGAGAGGTACTGGGTGAGCGTTCGCTCCTTCAACGGTGTGGCCGTGGTGGCGGAGCGGCTGCGCACCGTCGAAGCGGGAGCGCAGGGCGAGGTCTCGATCCTCCCGGGTCGGGCCGTGGGCGCGCGGCGCGGCGTGTTCATGCTTGGAGGCGCCGGGAGCGGCCGGCATGCGGTGTCCATCGTGAACCCCTCCCTGGAGACGATCAGCCGGCTGTCCCTGGAGGCGCTCACCGGCAGCGGCTGGGTGGCGCTGCCCGGATTCGGCGACGTGGAGATCCGGCCCCGCCAGAGGCTGCTGCTGGATCTCTCGAACAGCCTGCCGCCGGGAGCGTCCGCGCTGCGATTCAGCGCCACCGAGCCGCTCGTGGCATCCCACGCTCGCCCCGGAGGGGCCGGAGCACTCGGAGCGGTGCCCGAATCGGAGTCCGTTTCCGAGCTCGAGCAGCTGCTCTTCTAGGCCGCTCGGCTCCAGCGGCCCGGTTCGCCCGGCTCGGCCGCTGTGACTAGTTTTCGCAGTTGGGCGCCCCTCGTCCCCGGCCCAGGGACGCCCTGTCGCGCTCGATCGCACCGGAAGGCAGGCCAATGACCGCGTATCCCAAACTCTTCAGCGAATGGCAGGTCCGGCACACGACCGTCCCCAACCGTGTCGTCTTCGCGCCCACGTGCCCCACGTGGGTGGCCGACCCGCTCGAGGGAATCTTCACCGATCAGGCGGTGGCCTACTATGAGGAGCGTGCCCGCTCGGGGCTCGGCATGATCATCATCGGCGGGACGATCATCCACAAGGAGGCGCTGTACTCCGAGTTGAACTTCCCGGGTCTTTGGACCGACGACCAGATCGAGGGTCTCGCCCGGGTGGCCGAGGCCGTCCAGCGTCACGGCACCCGGCTCGTGACCCAGTTGCTGCACCCCGGCCTGCGGGCCATGAACGTCATCAACAAGGATCCCGCCTTCGACCACGACGCCGAGTGGTGGCACGTGGCGCCCAGCCAGGTGCCGCCGGGCGAGTATCCCAACGCCCCCATGCCCAAGGAGATCGAGGAGCACGAGATCGCCGAGATGATCGAGGCCTACGGCAGCGCGGCGCGGCGGGCGTTCGAGGCCGGGCTGGACGGCGTGGAGTTCCACATGGCGCACGGCTACCTGCCCTGGCAGTTCCTCTCGCCGCTCTACAACCACCGCACCGACGGCTGGGGCGGCTCCTACGAGAACCGCCTGCGCTTCTCGCTGGAGGCTCTCGCCGGCATCCGGGCGGCCGCAGGTGACGACAAGATCGTGGGCTACCGCATCAACTCCGCCTCGTTCTGGCCCGGCGACCTGGAGATGGACGACGTCAAGCGGATCGTGGTGGACCTCGACGAGCGCGCCGACGTCGACTACGTGAACATCTCCGCGGGCGTCCACCACTCGTTCATCCACACCCCGATGACCTACGAGCCCGGCTGGGAGCGCGGCTACACCAAGGCCGTCAAGGAGGTCACGAACACGCCGGTCCTGCTCGTGGGGCGCATCACCCACCCCGGTATCGCCGAGGAGATCCTCGAAGCCGACGAGGCCGACGCCATCCTCCTGGCCCGCCAGCTGTTCGCCGACGAGCACTGGGTGCAGAAGGTCCGGGAGGGGCGCGAGGACGACATCCGTCGCTGCGTGGCCGCCAACTACTGCTGGCGCAGCGTCATCACCGGCGGGCGCGTGCAGTGCGTCTACAACCCCGTCGTGGGCCGGGAGCGCCAGTGGGGCGAGGGCAGCCTGACCGCGGTCCCCGCGGCAAAGAAGGCCCTGGTCATCGGTGGGGGACCCGCCGGCCTGGAGTACGCCCGCATCGCCGCCGCCCGCGGTCACGACGTGGTCGTGGTGGAGCGGGAGGCCGAGACCGGCGGGCACGTGCGCTGGCACGCCGCCCTGCCCAAGCGCTCCGAGTACGGGCAGATCGCGGTGTGGCTGGCCGCCCAGGCCGCCGGAAACGGCGCCGTCATCCGGACCGGCGAGAACGTGGACGAGGACAACCTCGACGCGCTGCTGGCGGCAGAGCAGCCGGATCACGTGGTCGTGGCAACCGGTTCGCACTACCGGCGGGACGGGTGGCAGGGCCAGACGGCCTCGCCGCTACCGGGCTGGGAGACCGGGAACTGCGTGAGCTGGGTGGATGTGGCCACCGGTGCCGTCGAGCCGTCGGGTTCTGTGATCGTGATCGACGACCTCCAGGACGCCATGGCGCCGCTCACGGCGGTCAAGGTGGCCAACGCCGGCTGCGACACGAAGCTCGTGACCCGCTGGCCGATGATCGGCATGGAGACGATCCCCGAGGTGTACTACCTGTGGGTGCGCCAGCATCTCTACGAGTCGGGGGTCGAGGTGCTGCCCGATCTCTTCGTGAAGGAGATCCGGGGCGACGCCGTGGAGCTCCTGAACGTCTACGTGAACGAGATCACCACGACCCTGCCTGCCGACTGGATCGTGATGGCCACGGGCCGCCAGTCCGACAACGGCCTCTACCACGCGGTGCGGAGCCGCGGGATCAGCACCGAGATGATCGGCGACGCCATCGCCCCGCGCACCACCTACGAGGCCGTCTACGAGGGGCACCGCCAAGCGCGCAAGCTGTGAGCGCCCCGGTGCGTCATTCCGGCACCCCGGTCCGTCATTCCGGCGCCCCGGTCCGTCATTCCGGCGCAGGCCGGAATCCATCGCCGGCCAGCACCCGCCGGACCGCGGCGATGTCGGCGGCGGTCGGCGGCCCGAGGATCCAGGCCTGCACCGTCCCGTCGCGGTCGGCCACCAGCGTGAACGGCACGGCGTCCACCCCGTAGGAGTCGTGCAGTCGGCCGTGGGGGCCGGCCTCTACCTCCGCCACGTCGACGTCGGGTCCCGCCAGCGGGGCGAGCCGTTCCAGCGCCGATCCGCACGTCCGGCAGGCGCTGTCGGTGAGCACAGCAACCAGCCAGGGCGTGGCCAGGGCACCGATCCCGGCGCGGGCGAACGCCGCGCGGTCGATGCTCGAGGGGATGTCCGGTGAGGCCAGCACGCCGCGCCAGCGACCGCGCCGGCGGGAAGCCACGAGAGCCACGAGGCAGGCCACGGCCCCCAGGATCAGCGCCAGGGGGGCGGTGCGCACCGGCGTGGAGGGTTGGCGCCGGCGGCTTCAGACGGCCGGCTCGTCGAGTCCCGCCGCGGCCGCCACCGCCGCGCCCCTGCTCACCGCCGAGCCGTTCGTGCTGGCGACGTCCACCAGGCGCTGCACCTCGCTGCCGGGGATCGTCTCATGCTCCAGCAACGCCCGCGCCACCAGGTCGAGAGCATCACGGTGCTCGGTCAGCAGCACCCGGCAGCGCTGCTCCTGCACCCGCAGGATCCGTTCCACTTCCTCGTCGATGAGGCGCGCCGTCTCGTCGCTGTACTCGCGCGCGCTGACGATCTCCTCGCCCAGGAAGACCTCACCGTGGGCGCCCCAGGCCATGGGTCCGAGACGGTCGCTCATGCCCCACTCGCGGACCATCTTGCGCGCCAACTGCGTGGCGCCCACGAGGTCGTCGTTGGCGCCGGTGGAGATCACGCCGAAGACCAACTCCTCGGCGATGCGCCCGCCCATGCGCACCACCAGGGAGTCCTCGATGTAGTTCTGCCGGTAGATGTGGCGCTCCTGCTCGGGGAGCTGCATCGTCACGCCGAGGGCCATGCCGCTGGGGATGACGGTCACCTTGTGCAGCGGGTCGGCGCTGGGCAGCGTGGCGGCGCACACGGCGTGGCCGGCCTCGTGATAGGCGACCGCGGTCTTCTCATCCTCCGAGAGCGCCAGCGACTCCCGTTTCTGGCCGATCAGCACCCGGTCGCGGGCCTGCTCGAAGTGGGCCATCGCGATGGTCTCCTCGCCGGCCCGGACCGCAGCCAGGGCGGCCTCGTTGACGACGTTGGAGAGGTCGGCGCCGCTCATGCCGGGCGTGCCGCGGGCCACGAGCGCCAGATCCAGATCCTCGGCCATCCGCTTGCCCTTGACGTGCACCTCGAGGATCTCCACCCGGTCGTCGAGCTCGGGCAGCGGCACCACCACCTGGCGGTCGAAGCGGCCCGGGCGCAGCAGCGCCGGATCCAGGATGTCGGGGCGGTTGGTGGCGGCCATCATCACGATGCCCTCGGTGGCCTCGAAGCCGTCCATCTCCGAGAGCATCTGGTTGAGCGTCTGCTCGCGCTCGTCGTGGCCGCCGCCGAGGCCGGCGCCGCGCTTGCGGCCGATGGAGTCGATCTCGTCGATGAAGATGATGGCGCGCCCCATCTTGCGTGCGGAGTTGAACAGGTCGCGCACGCGGCTGGCGCCGACGCCGACGAACATCTCCATGAAGTCCGAGCCGGTCACGGAGAGGAACGGCACGCCCGCCTCGCCGGCGACCGCCCGGGCGATGAGCGTCTTGCCGGTTCCCGGGGGGCCGACCAGCAGGATGCCCTTGGGGATGCGGGCGCCGATGCGGGCGAACTTCTCGGGCTCGCGCAGGAAGTCCACCACCTCGGTGATCTCCCGCTTGACGCCCTCATAGCCGGCCACGTCGTCGAAGGTGGTCGCCGGGCGCTCGGTGGAGTACGTCTTCGCCCGGGAGCGGCCGATCGACATGATCCCGCCCATCTGCCCCTGGGCGCGCCGCTGCATCCACCAGAAGAACAGGATCAGCAGACCCACCGGCAGCAGCAGGGGCAGCAGCGTGCCCCAGATGCTCGAGGACGGCCTCGTGAACTCCACGCCGGCCCCCAGCCGGTCCCGCAGCAGGGCGTAGTCCTCGGGAGGCAGTTCGGTGGGGCCGGTGGTGCGGAAGGTGCCGCCGTCGACGAGCTCCCCGCTGATATCGCCGTTGTTGTTGTTGATCTCCACGGTGACGACCGCTCCGGCGGCCACCTGATCCAGGAACTCGGCGTAGGTGATGGCCTCGGTGGTGTCGTCGCTGAACAGCCCCGGCAGGATGAGCGTTCCGAGGATGACCAGCAGTGCCACCCAGGCCAGCCAGCGGGTCCAGTGCGGGCCGGTGGGGCGGGGCGCGTCCCCCGGACCGCCGGGCTCCGGTGGCGGCTGCGGGGGCGGAGGCGGCTGCGCCATAGGTTCATGCTAGGAGGCAGCCGGGTGATTCTGCGGGCTGCCTCCCTGGTCGTCTCCATACCGGGGGCTGCTCGCGGCGCGTCACCGAGGTGCCGGATGCCCACGGGTAGGATCGCTGGCCGTGGTCCGTTGTTGTGCGTGTGCGACCGCGGGCCGCTGATGTCGCAGAGGGGCCGCCTGCGGCCGCCGCCCCGCTGGTCCGTGTCGGCGGCGATTCTGGGATGGATCGCGGCCGCTGCCATCACCGTCGTGGTGCAGCTGGTGCTGGAGTCGCTCTGGGCGGTGCCCAGCGGGGTCGGCGCCGCTGCCGCCCGGGCGGGAGTGCAGGTCGCCGGCGGCGCCGAGCCGGACCGTCTCGATCTCAGCTACTGGCAGTTCACGCTGCTCCAGTTGCCCCTGTGGCTGACGCTCGCGGCGGTCACCTGGGCGATCGTCCGCCGCCACGGCATCGGGCTGCGCAGCGCCCTGGGCCTCGAACAGCGCTGGTACGACGTGCCCGTCGGACTCGTGTGCGGGCTGGCGGCACAGTTCCTGATCATCCCGCTGGTGTACCTGCCGCTGAGGCCGTACATCGACAGCCAGGACATCGAGGAGCCGGCCCGCCGCATCATGGCCCTCGCCGACGACGCCACCGCCGCGGCGGTCATGGTGGCCGCCGTGGTGCTGGTGGCGCCGTTCGTCGAGGAGCTGTACTTCCGCGGCCTGCTGCTGCGGGCGCTCTGGGGACGGATGGGGCGCGTGCTCACCGTGGCGCTGTCGGCGGTGCTGTTCGGGCTGGCGCACGTGCAGATCCTCCAACTGCCGGCGCTGGTGGTCTTCGGACTCGTGGCCGGCACGCTGGTCGTCGCCACGAGACGCCTCGCCCCGGCGATGTGGGCGCACGCCGCCTTCAACGGCGTCACGGTCGTGCAGTTGCTCCGCTGACCCATGAGACCGCCCGTCGACGAACCGTCCCGGCAGATGGAGGCCACTCGCCGGTCGCGACGTGACGTGGCGGTCCTGCAA
>JAPPKQ010000373.1 GCA_028819945.1 bacterium
CTTCTACATGGTGCTGCCGTCGCTGGTCATCGCGCTGGCGTCGTTCGTGATCCCCTACGGCGTGGCGTTCAAGCTTGTGGCCGTCGCAGGGCTGGTGTCGCTGCCGCTGGCGGCGGCGACGTTCGTGCGCCTGGCGGGTCTGCGCTTCCCGACACCGACGATCGCGGCGCTGTTCACGCTGCCGTTCCTGTTCGACACGACGTTCAGCATCTACGGCGGCAACGTGGCCTCCACGCTGGCGGGGGAGTTCGCCTACTCCATCAGCCTGTCGCTGATGCTGGTCTACCTGGGCGTGCTGCTGCGCGGCCTGCGCACGGGCCGGCACCGGGTGCTGGCCGGTGCGCTGCTGGCCCTGGTGGGCCTCACGCATCTCATACCCGCGATCTTCGCGGTGGCCGCCACCGCGGTCGCGCTGGCGATGCAGCCGGGCCGGCGAGGCATCCGCTGGGTGGCGGTGACCGGCGCGCTGTCGGCGGCGCTGGCGGCGTTCTGGTTGCTGCCGTTCTGGTGGCGGCGGGACTACTACCACAACATCGACTGGGTGAACCTCAGCGAGTACTGGCCGAACCTGGTGCGCGAGGACTGGAACTGGGTGCTTGTCGGGGCCTGGGCGGCCCTGCTGGTCGGCATCCTCCGCCGCCGGCGCTTGGTGCTCTACGTGGCGGCGCTGGCGGCGCTGGCGGCGGCGGGGTACCGCTGGCTCCCGCAGGGCGTGCTGTGGAACGCCCGGCTGCTGCCCTTCTACTACCTGGCGATGCTCCTGCTGGTGGGGATCGGCGTCTCGACCATGCTGTCCACGCTGGTGTCCGGAGGCTCGCTGCGGGAACTGCCGACCGGCGCGGGCGACAGCGGGCCGGGGCTCGGCGAGGAGCGGAAGCGGCGGCGTTGGCTTCCGGGGGACTCCCTGCGCCTGCGGCTGGCTCTGGCGGCCGCCGTGCCGGCGGGAGCGGTGGCGGTGGCGATCGACGACCTGGTCGCGGACAGAGCGACTCTGCGGGCGCTCCTGGAGGTCCTGCCGGGGGTGGAGCCGGCCACGGCGCCCGCCAGGGCCGCGGATGTGGCGCACCTGGCGCTGCTGGTCCTGACCGCCGCCGCCGTGGTGGTCGTCGTCGAGATCCTCCGGTCCGTGCGGGCGCAGGGCCTGCGGCCGAGAGCCGGCGGCACCGTGGTGCTCGGTCGCCCCTCGTCCGCCACGGCCGGAGCGCTGCGCCCCGCCGGCGCGGACCCGACCCCCCCGACCGGGGTGATCCGACCGCTGGGGGCCGCGACCCGGCCCAGTTCTCGTGCCGGAGCGGTGCTGCTGCTGGCCACCGTGGCGCTCGTCCTGGGCGTCGTGGCGGCAGTGGCCTACCCGCTGCGGGCGCTGGGTCCCGCCGGCGGGGAGGTTGCCGACGGTCGCTACGGCCTGCGGGTCGCCCCGAACGTCGTGCTGGCGGGCACGACCACCGAGAGCTTCCTGCCCTTCTGGGTCTACTGGAACTTCTCCGGCTACGAGGCCAAGGAGCCTCGCGAGGGCATCGGGGGCTACCACGAGTACTACCGGGTCGTCACCACGATGGCGGCGGTCGCCGGCGAGCGGGGTTGCGGCCGGGTCATGTGGGAATACGGCTTGAAGCGCCTGGACAGCTACGGCTCGCCGATGTCGCTGATGCTGCTGCCGCACTGGACCGACGGCTGCCTGGCTTCCATGGAGGGGCTCTTCTTCGAGTCCACCCAGACCGTGCCGTTCCACTTCATCAACCAGGACGAACTCTCGACCGAGCCGTCCCGGCCGGTGCGAGCCGTCCCCTACGAGGGCGTCGACCTGGCCGACGGGGTTGCGCACATGCAGCTCTTCGGCGTTCGCTACTACATGGCGTTCTCGGAGTCCCTGATCGCCGAGGCCCGCGCCCACGAGGATCTCACGGAAGTGGCCGCCGAGCCCCCCTGGGTGATGTTCGAACTGGCCGACGCGCCGCTGGTGTCGCCGCTGGCCGCCGAGCCCGTGATCGTCCGCGGCGTCGCGGAGGACCCGGCGCGCTGGCTGGACGTCGCCGTGGACTTCTACGGCGGCTATCCGGGCTCGGGCGGCACCGAGCCGGAGACGGGATTCCTGCCGACTACGGCGGTTTTCCCGGCCGCCGGCGGGCCCGACGGCTGGGCCGAGGTCTCGCCCGGAGACCCGCGGCCGGTGCGCAGCCTGGAGGAGGTGGAGGTCCACGACGTCTCCACCACGCAGAACTCCATCAGCTTCCGGGTCGACCGCGCCGGCACCCCGGTCCTGGTCAAGGCCTCGTACTTCCCCAACTGGCAGGTCGACGGGGCGGCCGGTCCGTACCGGGTGGCGCCCAACTTCATGGTCGTCGTGCCCGACGAGACCCGGGTCACCCTCAGCTACGGCTGGACGCCGGTGGACGTACTGGCGTCGGTGATCACCGCTATCGGGGTGATCGCCGCCCTGGTGTTGTGGCGCAACCCGCACATCTGGTCCGCCGAGCCCGACCGGCGCGCCCGCTGGGAATGACGAGGCGTGCGCCGCCATCGGTGTCGAGGTGCCGGTTCTCCTCCTGTCATTCCGGCGCAGAGCCTGCCCCGGACTCGATCCGGGGCCGGAATCCACGGTGCCGCGGCACCGACCGACGATGACGCAGCGCCCGCCCTCTGAGCCGGCTCGCGGTGTGCGCCTGTCGGTCGTGCTGCCCGCCTTCCGGGAGGCCGGCGTCATCGGCGGCACCCTCGCGGCGCTGCGGGACGGCCTGTCCGGCGTGGCGCCGGGGGACGCCCTGGAGCTCATCGTGGTGGACGACGGGTCCGACGACGCCACCGTCGAACGCGCCCGCGCGGCCGGGGCCGACCAGGTCATCGCGCTCGGTGGGAACCGGGGCAAGGGGGCTGCGGTGCGTGCCGGGATGCTGGCGGCCGCCGGCGAGGTGGTGGTGTTCACAGACGCCGACCTGCAGTACCCGCCGGATCGGGTCGTGGCGGTGCTGGCGCGCCTGGACGGAGGGACGGGGGCGGTGGTTGCCAGGCGAGAGCGGTCCGGGGAGACGCCGCTGCGCCGGCTGGGAACGTTCACCGTGTCGCGCCTGGCCCGGGCCCTGGTGCTGCACGGCGCGGCCGCAGGCAGGGATCTCGGGACGGACACGCAGTGCGGCCTGAAGGCGTTCCGGCGGGACGTCGCCCGGGAGGTCTTCGGCCGCTGCCGGGTGGATCGCTTCGGTTTCGACGTGGAGGTGCTGCTGCTGCTCTCGCTGCTGGGGATCCCCACGGCAGTCGAGACCGTGGGGGCCGCCGCCGGGACCCGCCGATCGACTGTGCGGGTGGTGCGCGACGGCGTCAGGATTCTCCGGGACCTCTGGGGAATCCGCCGCCGGCTGCGCCGCGGCGACTACGGCGTGGCCGCCCGGTCCGATGGCTGAGCAGCCAGGCGAGCCTGCCGGGGGGAGATCGCCCGTGGAGGCTCGCCTCGACGCGATCATCCGCGCCAACGACATCCGCGGCCGGGTCCCGACCGAACTCGACGCGCCGATGGCAGGGCGCCTCGGAGCGGCCTTCGCCGCGTTCTTCCGCGAGGACGATCCCGGCACCTCCGAGGTGGTCGTCGGGCGCGACATGCGGCTCTCGGGGCCGTCCCTCCTCGACGCGTTCTGCGGAAGCCTCCAGGCTGCGGGCCTCGGCGTGGTGGATCTGGGCCTGGCCTCCACCGACATGCTCTACTTCGCCTCGGGCCATCTCGGCGCCCCCGGCGTGGTGTTCACCGCCTCGCACAATCCCGCCGGCTACAACGGCCTCAAGGCCTGCCGGGCAGGCGCCCGCCCGCTCAGCGGCGAACGGGGTCTGGCCCGCGTGCGTGAGCTGGCTCTGGCGGGGTCGCGGGCGCCGGCTCCGAGCGAGGGCGGGCGCCGCCGGGTGGACCTTCTGGACGCCTTCGCCCGTCACGTCCGGTCGTTCACCGACGCCGAGCGCATGCGGTCGCTGCGGGTGGTGGCCGACGTCGCCAACGGCATGGGCGGACTCGTCGTGCCGGCCGTCTTCGAGGGGCTGCCGCCGACCCTCGACGTGCTGTACGGCGAGCTGGACGGCACCTTCCCGAACCATCCGCCCGACCCGCTGCAGGAGGCCAACCTCACCGACCTGTGCCGGCGTGTCACCGAGGTCGGCGCCGACGTGGGACTGGCGTTCGACGGCGACGCCGACCGGGTCTTCTTCGTGGACGACCGGGCGTGCCCGCTGTCGGGCTCGGTGGTCGCCGCGCTGCTGGCGACCTCCGTGCTGCGCCGCAGACCCGGAGCCCTCGTGCTCCACAACGCGGCGTGCTCGCGGATGGTCCCGGAGGTGATCGCCGAGGCCGGCGGCCGCGCCCTGCGCACTCGTGTCGGCCACACCCTCATCAAGCAGCAGATGGCCGAGACCGGGGCGGCCTTCGCCGGCGAGCACTCGGGCCACTACTACTTCGCTGAGAACCACTGCTCCGATTCGGGGGTGCTGGCGGCGGTAGTCCTGCTGGAGGAGCTGTCGCGCTCCGGCGTGCCGCTCAGCGAGTTGCGCCGCCCGTTCGATCGCTACGCCGCCTCCGGCGAAGTGAACTTCACCGTCGAGGATCCCCGGGCGGTCACCGAGGCCCTGGCGCACCGCTACCGGGTCCACGCTCAGGACCGCCTCGACGGCCTCACCGTCGACTGCGGCGACTGGTGGTTCAACCTGCGTCCCTCCAACACCGAGCCCCTGCTCCGCCTCAACCTGGAGGCCCGCAGCGCCGGCGATTGCACCCGCCGCCTCACCGAATTGCGAGCGGCAGTCCGCTCAACACGATGAACCCCGGCGGTGTCTCAGGTCCGGTCTACATTCGGGCACGAGGATGATCGACCACTTCACGCCCGAGCATCTGGCCCTGGCCCGCGAGGTGCTCGACGCGGGCAGCAGTGAGGGCAACGTAGAGGTCGCGCTGGTGGCCTTGTTGAAGGCCCTGGGGGTCGGCGACGTGCAGGTTCGCCGTACGCAGGATGGCGTCCAGCCGGACCTTCTGTGCCGGTCAGCCCGACTGCTGTTCGAGGTGAAGCGGCCTTCGCTGGCCGATGATCCGCATCGGCCACGAACCGGCGGCCAAGGTGACGAGTCGGCTTACGAGCAGATCGAGAGATACGTCCGGGCGATCCTAGGGGCCGAGCGAGGCACGCTCTGGTCGAATGGCGAGTCCGAATCTCCTTGGCTGACGGTACTGACCGACGGGAAGCACTGGCACGCATGGTTGTGGCCGTCTCATGGGGGTAGCAGCGAGCCGTTCTCGGCGTCCAGACGTCTGGAGGCCGAACAGTCGCACGAACTCGTGGCCTGGCTGCTCCGAGTCGTCGACCGAGGTGGTGCCAAGCCGCCAGTGCCGACCGACCCCTACAGGACGGTGTTCGAGCCGTATCTCATCCGGCTCCGGCTGATCGCCGAGATGAGCGCCAGCGAGGCCGGTGTCGCCGCGGTGCGGGCACGGCAGACCCAGCGGTCGCTCTGGTACAACATGCTCGAGGGCTCCGGCATGGTCCCCACCGAGGCCGAGGCAGCGGACCTCTTCGTCCGTCACACCTTCCTCGTAGCGGTCGCCCGAGCGGTGGTGCTCACCCTTGACGGGGGCGCCCGGACTCCGATCGGGCCAGGCGAGGCCCGTCGAACCGACGTCCGCGATGTCCTCGGTGATGGATTCGTCTCGTGGGCGACCCTTACTGACCGGGGCCGACGATGGGCCGAGGATCTCTTCGATGCCGCCGACGGCTTCGATTGGCGGGCGCAGCCCCGCGACGTGTTGCGCCAGATGTACGAGTCGGTGATCGAGGCCGGCCATCGCAAGTCCTTCGGCGAGTACTACACGCCGGACTGGCTGGCCGAAATGGTCGCCGAACGAGTCTGCGACGCTGACTGGTGTGAGGCCGCGGTCGCCCGGGCGCGCCGAGCCGAGGACTCGCTCAGAGGGGTCGGCGTGCTGGATCCCGCGTGCGGGTCGGGAACCTTCCTGTTCCACGCGGCGCGGCGGATCTGCGACGCGGCGACCGCCTGGACATCGCAGCAACAGGCCGACATAGCGGCGCGGCTCGTTCACGGCATCGACATCCACCCCGTCGCCGTGGAGATCGCCCGGGCCACGCTACTGCGAGCCCTCCCGGCGACGCCCTCGGAGGGCATCGACGGTCTACGCGTCCATCAGGGCGACGGCTTGGCCACCCCGGCGCCCGAGGACGCCGGCGGGATGCAACGCGCCCTGGGAATGTTCGCATTCGTGACGCCGAAGGGCGCTCGCGTGGAGGTGCCGGTCGCGTTCGCCCGACGCCCGGGTCTGGCGCAACGATTGCGCCATCTGGTGGGGGCCTGTGAGCGCCGCGAGCCACTTCCGGCGCACCTCCTCGAAGGGCTCGACGAGACCTCCGCCGCGGCCACCGAACGGGCTCACCGGCGATTGTCGGGGGTGATCGCCGAGGAGGGAAACGGCGTCTGGACATGGTTCATGGGGAACCACATGGCCACGACGCTGCTTGTGGACAACAAAGTGGACAGGATCGTGGCCAATCCTCCGTGGGTCAGGATGTCGGAGATACAAGTGGCGGACCGGAGAGCGGCCCTCGATGGGTTGATTCGCGACGCGGGGCTCTACGCGGGCGGCACCTCACGCTCACCGGCGGCGGTCAGCGGTGGATTTGATATCGCCGCCCTGTTCGTGACCCGCTGCGAGGAGATGTACCTTTCCGACGGGAACGGCGAGGGTTCGGTCGGCCGGGCCGCAGGTTGGGTGCTGAACCGGGCCTCGCTCACCGCCGACAACTGGATTCGATTCCGCGAACGTCGGGCCGATGCCGCGACCGTCGACCTATCGCTACTGAGGGCGGCGCCGTTCTCCGGAGCGCACGCGGCCGTCTGGTTCACCGGTGACGCAGGGGACGGCACCGGGGTGGTCCTCGCCACGAAACCGGAGCTTCCGGTGAGCGCGTCCGACCGCTGGGATGATGTTCGGACGAGACTGCACGAGGTCGCCGCTGAGTCCACCGGCGCAGCGGAGCCATCGGGGTACGTGGATGAGGCGGGCGTTGCAAAAGCACGGGCGGGGGCCAACCTGCGTCCGCACTGCCTGGTAGTCATCGGGGAGGCAGAGATCGCGCGGGCGGGGCGTGTGCGGATCACCACGCGGGCGTCCAAGC
>JAPPKQ010000237.1 GCA_028819945.1 bacterium
AGGCCAACGGCTTCAGCGGCCAGAACTTCACCGCCTACGCCAGCCAGCAGGCCAGCGACCTCGCCGCCGAGATCGACCGGCAGGTCGACGCCGAGGCGCGGCTGGCGCTGGTGCACGAGCTCGGGGCGATCCTCGCTGAGGACGTTCCCTGGATCCCGCTGTACCTGCTGCCGAACCTGCTCGTCTGGAACAGCTCGCTCGTCGAGGGTCCCGGCGCCTACACCTTCAGCGTCTACGGCGGCTTCAAGGACATCTACGACTGGCGTGTCATCGGCTGAGCCTGTGACCCCGCCGCCGCAGGCGCCACGGCCGCAGGCACCCCGCCGGGCGCCACCCTCGGACGAGACGTGATCGGCTACGCCCTGCGCCGCCTGGCCGTCACCGTGCCGGTACTGGTGGTCATCTCCTTCGGCACGTTCTGGGCGGCCGGGGAGATCTCGAGTCCTGCCGCACAGCTCACGCTCAACCCGCGGATCAGCCCCGAAGCCAAGCAGGCCTACATCGAACTGCTCGGCCTGGACCGCCCGCTGGGCGTGCAGTACGGCAAGTGGCTCGGCAACTTCGTGACCGGCGACTTCGGCACGTCGCTGGTGCGCAACGGCCAGGACGTGTGGCCGTTCGTGGAGCGGGCGCTGGCCAACACGCTGCTGCTGGTGGCCGCGGCGGTGAGCCTGTCCCTGCTGATCGGCCTGGCCGTGGGAACGATCTCGGCTGTCCGCCGCGGCTCGCTGTGGGACTACACCTCGGTCGGCGTGTCGTTCCTGGGCATCTCCATCCCGGTGTTCTGGCTGGGACTGATGCTGCAGCTGTTCTTCGGCCTCTACCTGGCGAACTGGCTGGGAGTGGGTCCTCCCCTGCTGCCGACCGCGGGCATCTACTCGCCGGGCCGGCAGGGCTTCGACCTCCTGGACCGGGTCCGCCACCTGATCCTTCCCACGATGGCGCTGTCTCTGCAGCTGGTGGCCGTCTACAGCCGCTACATGCGGTCCTCGATGCTGGAGGTGATGGGCGCCGACTACATCCGCACCGCCCGCGCCAAGGGGCTCCGCGAGAGCCGGGTCGTGGTACGCCACGGCATGCGCTCGGCGCTGGTGCCGGTCACGACGCTGGTCGCCATCGACATCGGCCAGCTCGTCGGCGGCCTGATCGTCACCGAGCGGGTGTTCCAGTACCCGGGCATGGGGCTGCTGTTCCTGGACGCCCTCAACAGCGGCGACTACACGATCCTGCTGCCGGTGGTGATGATCACGGCGGTGGCGGTGTTCGCGCTGAACCTGGTCGCCGACCTTCTGTACGGGGTGCTGGATCCCCGTGTGCGCCTGGGGCGCGGGGCGCTCCGCCATGTCTGAGGGGCTCGCAGCCTCCGGCGGGCGCGGCGGCTTGCCCGCGGGTCGCGGCGAGGCCGAGTCCCTCGCCACCGAGAGGCCGGTCAGCCCGTGGCGGCTGGCGCTGCGCCGCTTCGGTCGGCGGCGGCCGGCGGTCATCTCGACCGTGGTGCTGGTGTTGATCGTGGCCGGCGCGGTCCTCGCCGACTGGATCGCACCGTTCGGCCCGACAGAGCAGAACCTCGACGACATCCTGGCGAGCCCCGACGGCACGTACCTGCTGGGAACCGACACCCTCGGGCGCGACAACCTCAGCCGCATCCTCCACGGCGGGCGGGTCTCGCTGCTCGTCGGCGTCATGGTGGCGCTCATCGCGGCCGGCGTGGGCACCGTGGTCGGCATCGTGGCCGGCTACTTCGGCGGGCTGGCAGACGCGGTGCTGATGCGCCTCACCGACACGTTGCTGGCACTGCCGGGGCTGATGGTCGTCATCGTCGCCGCCCGGCTCCTCGGCGACGGTGTGTGGGACGTGGTGATCGTCCTCTCGGGCATCGCCTGGATGGCGCTCGCCCGCATCGTGCGCGGCAAGGTGCTGGCACTCAAGGAGCAGGAGTTCGTGGAGGCGGCGCGGGCGCTGGGCGTGCCGAGGCGGCAGATCATGCGCCGCCACCTGCTGCCCAACCTGGTCGGCGAGATCACCGTCACCGCCTCGCTCACGGTGGCGGCGGCGATCCTGGCCGAGTCGACCCTCA
Source organism: bacterium (assembly GCA_028819945.1). Taxonomy (GTDB): domain Bacteria; phylum Actinomycetota; class Acidimicrobiia; order Acidimicrobiales; family CATQHL01; genus VXNF01. Next base: position 2,078 of record JAPPKQ010000237.1, read on the forward strand.
GCTTCCTGGGCCTGGGCGTCAGCCCCGCCCACACCGCCACCTGGGGGAACATGCTCGGCGGGAACGAGGGGTTCGTGGTCACGGCGCCCTGGTTGGTCTGGGCGCCGGGCCTGGCGATCGTCGTCACGGCTCTGTGCGTCAACTTCATCGGCGACGGCCTGCGCGACTCGCTCGACCCGACGCAGGAGGAGCGGTGAGCAGCTCGGCCCGGCCGGAGCGATCGGGTGTCCAGGTGCTGTCCCCGACCGAGCCGCTGCTGTCGGTGCGGGACCTGCGCACCGAGATAGACACCGAGAACGGGACGGTGACCGCCACCGACGGCGTCAGCCTCGACCTGTACGAGGACGAGGTGCTGGCCGTGGTCGGCGAGTCCGGTTGCGGCAAGACGGTTCTGGCGCTGTCGATCCTGGGGCTGCTGCCGCGGCGCACCGGACGCATCGTCGGCGGGCAGGTGCTGTTGCGCGGCGAGGACCTCGCGCAGGCCACCCCCGAGCGCCTGCGGGAGATCAGGGGGGCGGAGATCGCCATGATCTTCCAGGACGCCCTCACCGGGCTGCACCCGCTGCGGCGCGTCGGCGAGCAGATCGTCGAGATGATCCGCGCCCACGAGCGCGTGCCCCGCGCCGTCGCCAGGCGCCGGGCCGCCGAGCTGCTGGACCTGGTGGGCATCCCGGCGCCCGCCCGGCGCGCCGACTCCTTCCCTCACGAACTCTCCGGCGGGATGCGCCAGCGGGTCATGATCGCCATGGCCGTGGCGCTGGAGCCGAAGGTGCTGATCGCGGATGAGCCGACCACGGCGCTGGACGTCACGGTGCAGGCCCAGATTCTGGAGACCCTGGCGCGGATCGCGCGTGACCTGAACGGGTCGATCCTGCTCATCACCCACGACTTCGGCGTCGTGGCCTCCGCCGCCGACCGGGTCATGGTCATGTACGCCGGCAAGTCGGTGGAGCAGGGTCAGGTGCGCAAGGTCTACCAGCGCCCCCGACACCCCTACACGGCCGGCCTGCTGGCGGCGATGCCCCGCATCGACGACACCCCGGGCGACCTGCTGCGCATCGCCGGCACGCCGCCGAGCCTCATCCGTCCGCCGCCCGGGTGTCGGTTCGCTCCCCGCTGCGGCTTCGCCACCGACGTCTGCGGTGTCGAGTCTCCGGAGACGCGGGTCTGGCCGCCGGGAAGCGACGTGTCCGTGGCCTGCCACCACAGCGAGAGAATCGGGCCTGCGCCGTGAGCGCCACGCCGGCCACCGCCGTCGAGGGCCGGGACCCGGCGCCCGCCGACGGGCCGCTGCTGGTCGTCGAGGGGCTCAAGAAGCACTTCGGCACGCGCCGCAGCGTGCTGAAGGCGGTGGACGGCGTGTCCTTCGATCTCGGGGCCGGCCGCACGCTCGGCCTCGTCGGCGAGTCGGGCTGCGGCAAGTCCACGACGGCGCGGCTGATCCTGCGCCTCCTGGAGCCGACGGCCGGCTCGGTCCGCTATCGCGGCCAGGACCTGCCAGCCCTGCCGGCCGCCGAGATGCGCACCGTGCGGCGCCAACTGGGCATCGTCTTCCAGGATCCCTACGCCGGCCTGAACCCGCGCCTGACGGTGCGCAGCATCGTGGGCGAGGGCCTGCGGGTGTGGGAGCCCGGCACCGACATCGCCCGGCGGGTGGCCGAGCTGCTCGGACGGGTCGGCCTCGATCCCGCCTTCGCCCGGCGCTACCCCCACGAGCTCTCCGGCGGGCAGCGCCAGCGGGTCGCCATCGCCCGTGCCCTGGCGCCGGGGCCGTCGCTGCTGATCTGCGACGAGCCGGTCTCGGCGCTCGACGTGTCGGTGCAGGCCCAGATCCTGAACCTGTTGTCCGAACTGCAGCGGGATCTGGGGCTGGCGATCCTGTTCATCTCCCACGACTTGGCGGTGGTGCGCCACGTCTGTGACCGCGTGGCTGTGATGCACGTCGGGCGGATCGTCGAGATCGGGAGCCGCTCGCAGATCTACGGGAACCCCCGGCACCCGTACACGCAGGCGCTGCTGTCGGCGGTGCCGCTGCCGGACCCCGATCTCCAGCGGCGACGGCAGCGGGTGCGCCTGGAGGGCGACGTGCCCAACCCTCTCGACCTGCCGTCGGGCTGCGCCTTCCGCACCCGCTGCAACCGGGCCGGGGAGCGCTGCGCCGAGGAGGACCCCGACCTGGCCCTGCGGGGCCTGGACCACCCCGTGGCCTGCCATTTCGCGGCCGATCTGCCACAGTCGCCCGCGCCGTAGCAGGCTGGTGCGGTGAGCGGAGACTCTGAGCGGCCTGTCAGCCTCCCCGCTCGTCGGGCCGACGCTTCCGGGGCCGCGGCGACGACCGGGAATCTCTGGTTGGCCGGGCTGCGGGCGCTGTGGGCGTCGCTGCCGTGGAGCGCCGGTTGGCTCCTGAGCGAGGCGCTGCAGGGCCCCTCAGAGAGGTTCGCGGGAGTGGCCGGCGGCGGTGCCTGGGCGTTCTGGGCGCTGGGGCTCACCGCCGTGCTGGTGCCTCACACCGTGTCACTCACGGCGCTGCGGATTCTGGCACCGGGGGTGCTGGCGGCGGTCGGCTGGGCGGCGGCGGTCACCGGCGCCACCGGGGCGGCGGCGGTCGGCCTGGCCTGCGGCGCGGTGGTGACCGTCGGCGTCCTGTCGCCGCTGGTGGGTGACCGGTTCATCGACGCCACCAGCTACGGCCACGAGCGGCGCCTGGCGCTGCGGGCACCGGCGCCGGTGCTGGTCGGCGTGCTGGTGCCGACCTGGGCGCTGACGCTGGGGGGTATGGCGGCCGGCCCGCTGCTGTGGGCGGCGGGCCACTGGGTGCTGGGGCCGCTGGTCACCGTGGCGGGCTGGCTGATCGCCGTGGCCGGGATGCGGGCCCTGCACGGCCTGGCCCGGCGCTGGCTGGTGTACGTCCCGGCGGGACTGGTGCTGCACGATCGTCTGGCCCTCGCCGAGCCGACGCTGTTCCGCCGGCCCGTCATCGCCGCCTTCGGGCCGGCGCCGGCCGCCAGCGACGCCCGCGACTTCACCGCCGGCGCCGGCGGGCTGCTGTTCGAGTTGCGTCTCACCGAGCCGGTGACTCTCACGCCGGCCCGTTCCGGCGGCGCCCCCGAGAAGGTCCAGGCCCTGCTGGTGGCGCCGACCCGCCCGGCGGCCGTGCTCGCCGAGGCCCGCAAGCGCCGCATCCCGACCAGCGCGAACTGAGCCGCCGTCACCGGCAGACCGAGCCACCTGACTGAGAGCGTGCGCCGATAGCCGCTCACCATCACGGAGAATCGCAATCCGCGAACTCCCGAGTGTCATTCCGGCGAATGCCGGAATCCAGTCTCCGTGGCACCTCGATGAGATAGGCGTATTGCACCCCGGCCGTCCCCGCACGTGACACGGGTAGAACGCCGCGGCATCCATCGGCCACTTGAAAGGTTCACCTTCGGCTGATTGAAAGGGCGCCGATAGGTCAAGTCGCCGAGTGGTGTACGACGCCGCGTCATGGAACGCATCGAGGTGATCCCCGACGTGCACCTCCCCGCGCAGTTGATGGGTCTGGTTCTGTCAGGGCTCCCGGCGCTCGTCGTTATAGCTCGACATCCACCAACCCCGAAGCCGGGCTTAGGGCTCAGCCGCCGAGGTCGAGTTGCGGAGCATCGGTAGACGGCGCGGCAACGCTTGGTTCGATGAGAGTGCCCCAGCGCTGCTTCGTGGTCTCGTCCTCGTACGTGAAGAACCGGTCGCAGCCGTGCAGGTCTGCCGATGCGAGATGGATGGCGTCAGCGGATCGAACGCCGCGGACACTCAGCTGTTTGGCTCGGCGAATCACGCCGCGAGCCTTTCGTGCGACTGTCTCCGAGACATCCACGAGTGTGATCGGCGACGCCGGCACCCATAGTTCGTCGATCGCCACGTCGCTCTCGGATGAGATGTCTTCGTCTGAGTCTGTTTGGACGTAGGCCACTTCGGTGATCGAGAGCACGGAAGTGAGGAGGTCGATCCGAGACTTGCGAGCGTCCTCCAAGATCGACTGGACCGTGTCGGCGCGGCCTTCCTCGTTGCCGCCGTAAGCGAGGAGTACGTTCGCGTCGACGTAGACGCGGAGAACGCTATCCGGCATCCCTCAGCCGCCTCACAGCCCGCTCGGCCGGCTCGACAGTTCGCAGCGCTCCGCGCGCTCTGAGGTACCCGTCGGGATCTCCCCCGTCAACGACATCAACGTGCGTGACCCCGCGGATCGAGAGAGGCCTGCCCGTAGCGGCATCTCGCGTGATCGTGCCGGTGACGTCAGCGACATGCCCCCACGCTTCCCGCATCACATCCTTGTAGTCGGGATGGGGATAGCAGGAGACGGCCCTGTCGTTGACTAGCTCGTATATCGAGAACCGGAGAGTGTTGCGTTGCGAGAGCATCTCCACACGCCCGCGAACCGCTCCGAGCGACTTGGTGGTCTGTGGTTGCGTCTCGGCTTGACGTGCCGCCGTCATGGGCAGGGCAGGCGCGACGAAGACGACCTCGTCGTCTCCCGTCTCGAAGATGACCGGGTTGCTCTCATCAGCCATATCCGTGAGTTCACCGACGGCACGCAGGACAGGGCGCTCGGGATCGACCCCACCCGACGCGACCCGTCGCGCAGCTTTGAGATAGTCATCGCAGATCGACGGGACGTGCCGCTCGGCGTCGGCGTCGAGTGGGACAGCCTGCGCGGTCGCCGCGGCACTGCCGTAGTCGAGTCCGGCGAGCACCCATCGAATGTTCGCACCGCGACTCTCATGCAGCGCGTCGAGAACGGCGGAGAAGCGGACGAACGCGTCCGACAGCTTGTCGATCGTCACGTCGCCGTCGAGGCGGAAAGTCACGAGGTCGCTGGCCACGTCTCAAACTCTACGACTGGGAGTTCGACATCGCCACGATCGCCGCCATCACGGAGTCGGGCGACCGCGCCGCGCGCGGCATGCATCGCCGGCACGGCGTCAGGCGACGGCGCCGAGCCAGATGTTCTTGCCTATGGCGGCGAGGTTGGTCTTGCGGGGTTCGTAGCCGGGCATGAGGCGGCTGACGGTGTTCCAGAATTCGGGGG
>JAPPKQ010000179.1 GCA_028819945.1 bacterium
TCGGCGGCAAGCACGCCAAGATCGGGCCGTGCTTCGCCGCGCGCGCGGGCCGCGTCCCGCCGGAGCGGGAAGTTGTTGTGGGGTTGGGAGATCGCCAGGGTGTCGCCTTCTTGCAGGGCCGTGTGCATGTACTGCGACCCACCGCGCGAGTCGGGCTCGAGCTTCACGCCTATGCGGTAGACGTCGGTCTTCTGGGGGCCGTTGGTCAAGGAGTACTGCCGCACGAGGCCGTTGGGCAGGTGCACGTCCACGTGGGCGCCCGGCTGGAAGCTCGGCAGCTCGCCGCTGACCGGGGCGAACTCGAAGGCGGCGATCCCCTCGGCGGTGAGCCACTTGCGGGCAACCGCGACCTGTACCTCCGGGCGCCGACCCGGTCCCACTCCGGCCCGCTCGCCCGCCCGGCGCCGGGCCGGCGGCTGCAGCTTCGCCGCGGGGGCCTGCACGGCAAGGTCGCCCGGCGCGGCGGATTCCAGCGCGCTTCGCAACTCCTCGAGCCGGGCGGCGTGGTGGCGGAGTACGGCCATCCGCTGCTGCGGCGCCGGCGCCGGCGCCAGGACGGGGCGGATGACGCAGCGATCCGCGTCGGCCGGCTGGACGAAGCAGACCACGCTCCCCCCGGCGTCGGCGACGGGGACAGTGACCGAGAAGGGGCTGTCGCGGCGGGCGCCGACGGGGGCTGCGACCTCGGCGTCGAGGGCTGCGGCGGCCCCGATGGAGCTATCGGCGAGTCGTTCCAGCACGAGTCCCGCGGGGGCGTTGACCGGCAGGCTGCGCAGGACGATCGTCTCGTGGCCGTCCAACGCCGCAAGTTCGGGGGGTTCGGCGTCCAGCGAGCTGCCGGACCAGAGGAGTCCGTACTTGACGGCGCTGGGGAAGGTCGGAACGCACAGGCTGCGCGCGGGCGCTTCGCCGGGATGGGCCGGGACATAGGAGCAGTTGCCGTTGCGGTTGGAGTAGCGCCAGCCGTGGTATTGGCAGACGATCTCGGCGCCGTCGTTGATGCCGACGGAGAGGCGCACGCCCCGGTGGATGCAACGGTCGGCCCAGATGTTGATGAAGCCGTCGTCCGCCCTCCAGATGGCGAGCTCCTGGCCGAGGAGCCGAGACCGGACGATGTGACGGGGCACGAGATCGCCGAGGCCGGCGACCGGGTGCAGAGACGCCGCCGGATCAGAAGTCATCATCGTGAGACCTTTCGGGGATGACGCCGTAGGTGACGCCGAGTCGGCTGAGCCAGCGCCGGTACGTGACCGAAGAACGATCTGCCCGCACCGAGTGCTCGTCGGCCGGGTCGAGCGGGAGCAGTCGCGGAGTCTGGTTCTCGAGGATCGGCTTGTCCTGGCCGAAGATGTGCTGCTGGAAGCGCCGCAGTTCGCCATCGGTGCTCTGATCGTCGATCAGGCTCATGAAGTTGTGCGCCCGGACCCGATCACAGGACAGGGACTGGACGAACAGCGCGATCACGTCGAGCCGCGAGCTGTCGACGGGGCAGGACTTGTACAGCATGACGCAGTAGGGATGAGGCACCCGGTAGGTGTACTTCGACTGCTGTCCGCCGCCGGCCGCGGCGGCTGCGTACGGCTGGAAGAACTCGCAGTCACGGGCGAACAGTTCGTTGCTCGCGGAGTCCACCTCCACCACGTACTCCAGGACTTCGGTGCGGGGCGCCTGGCCCAGGATTCCCGCGTGCACGTACGGGAAATGCCCCATGTCCAAGAAGTTCTCGACCGCGCGGGGCGCCGAGACGCGCACTCCGATCGTGCCCGCCGAGAGGTTTCGCCGGTCTGGCTCGTCGCACTCGGGGATGGCGAAGAGCCCCGCGGGGGGCGCGCCGAGGCTCGTCCAGGCGAACTCGTAGGCCGCCATCGTCGGAAGGTCCTCCGCCGCGGCGCCGACGTCCGCGCCGCCGCCTGGCGCCGGGCGGTCCGCGGCTTCGAGCCGCGCCGCCGGATCTCCGTCAGCGCCGAGGGTCACGGCGATGCGCTGATCGAGAAGCTGGGTTCGCATCGTCCAGCCGGGGCGCAGCTCTTCGAGGGCCGCCACGGGATGCCAGAGGTCGCGGACAGCTGGGTCGATGTCCACGACGGGGGCCGCGCCCATCGCTACGCGATCATCTCCGGCGATCCGAGGCCGAAGAGCTCCACGAGGTCCCGCCGATAGCGGATGGAGAGCTTGTCGGCCGGAATGTGGATCTCGGCTCGAAGGTTCAGCGGCACGTCCTCGGGCCGTTGACTCTCGACCACCTCGACGTCCTCGCTGTTGGTGACCAGTTGGTAGTCCACATAGTCCTCGGCGGTGGCCCCCGGGATGTTCGTGACTGTGATCTGGTAGATGTCGGTCTCGCGGGCGCCGACCGGGGAGCCGATGTCATAGAAGTGGCTCGTGACGAATCCGTCGCCGTCGTCGGTGGCGTAGTCGACTCGTAGATCGGTGGCGAACGGGTAGGTGAGGCGGTGGCAGTAACGGACGACGCGCTCGCGTTCGCCGAGGTCGTCGTTGAAGCCTCGCTCGACCTCCACGTACGGCAGCTCCATGTACAGCCCGTAGTCGGTCTGTTCGAGCGTGTAGTCGGGGACCATCGGCCTGGCCCGGTTCCCGAACGTCTTCATGTGGACCCAGGAGAGATGGGCGATGTCGTTGAAGTTCTCGCAATGACGGCTCGCGGCGGCCGCCCAGCGACCCTTCGGAATCTGGATGACCAGCCAGTCGTCGCCGGGGTCCTCCAGCAGCGGCCACTCCGGGAGGGGGCGGAGAGCTTCGGGTTTGAGACATGTCCAGACGATCCCGTAGCGCTCGGTGGCCCGGTAGCTCACAAGCCGCATCGTCGGCGGCGGCGGTCGATCCGGCGGGTTGGCGGGGATCACGACGCACTGGCCTGCCTGGTCGTAGTGGAGCCCGTGATACGGGCAGACGATGCAGTCGCCGCTGTCGTCCATCCACCCCCGGCTCAGCCTGGCGCCGCGGTGGACGCAGAGATCCCGTGCGACCGCCACGCCGCCATTGGTGCGATAGACGACCAACTCGACATCGAGGAGCTTCGCCGCCACCGGCCCGTCCTCGAGCTCGGAGGAGAACGCCACCGGATGCCAGAACCCGGCCAGGATGTGCCAGTCGGCCTCGCGGATGCCCGACGCTCGGGGGAACTCTGCGGCGGCCGTCATCCGGTCCGTGGCTTCGTACACTTCTGCCTCCGCGGTCGGGAGTCCGATAAGTGACAACTATACATGCTGCGTTCGAGCCTTGCCGGCCGACACCGCCACTAGATCGTGGAGCCCTCGGCGGCGGTCCGAAGCGTCTGTCGAACCGGTGTCGATTACGCGGTCAGGCGCCCGCGTCCCCGACGAAGCGGTGCGCGGCGGCGCTGCTCGCCGCACGCGCGCTCGGCGGCTGCTCCACTGCCTATGGATACGGCTTGAAGCGGCCGCAGAGGGCGCGGACCTCGTCGCGCACCTGCGCGAGCGTCGAATCATCGCCGCGGCGGCGCAGGGCCTGGCCGATCAGCGAGGCGATCTGCGCCATCTCTTCGTGACCCATCCCCTGGGTCGTGGCGGCGGCGGTGCCGATGCGCAAGCCGCTGGTGACGAACGGGGAGCGCTCGTCGCCGGGAACGGTGTTCTTGTTGAGGGTGATCCCGGCGCGGTCCAGCGTCGTTTGCGCCTCGGCGCCGGTGAGGTCGGTGTCGAAGCTGCGCAGGTCCACCAGCATCAGGTGGTTGTCGGTCCCGCCGGAGACCAGGCGGAACCCCTCCTGCGCCAGCGCCGCGGCCAGCGCCTTGGCGTTGGCGACGATGCCGGCCGCGTAGTCGGCGAAGGCCGGGGTGGCGGCCTCGGCGAAGGCCACCGCTTTGGCAGCGATCACGTGCTCGAGGGGGCCGCCCTGGCTGCCCGGGAAGACGGCCCGGTCGATGGTGCGGGCGTGGGGCTCCTTGCAGACGATGCAGCCGCCACGGGGGCCGCGGAGCGTCTTGTGGGTCGTGAACGTCACCACGTCGGCGTGGGGCACCGGATCGGGGTGCACACCGCCGGCGATGAGCCCGGCGACGTGTGCCGCGTCGAACAGCAGCAGCGCGCCCACCTCCTCGGCGATGGCGCGCAGCGGTTCGGGTGGAATCAGTCGGGGATAGGCCGTTGCGCCGGCCACGATGAGCCGGGGCCGGTGCGCGAGAGCCACGTCCCTGACCTCGTCGAAGTCGATGCGCTCGTCGGGCCCGACGCCGTAGGCGACGAAGTTGTAGAGGATCCCGCTGGCATTCACCGGCGAACCGTGCGTCAGGTGACCGCCCTGATCGAGTGCCATCCCCAGCACGGTGTCGCCCGGTTTGAGCAGAGCCTGGTAGACGGCCATGTTGGCGTTGGCGCCCGAGTGGGGCTGGACGTTGGCCCACTCGGCGCCGAACAGTTCCCGGCAACGGACGCGTGCCGACTCCTCCACCTCGTCGATCACCTGGTTGCCGCCGTAGTAGCGCCGGCCCGGATAGCCCTCGGCGTACTTGTTCGTGAGCACCGAACCGGTGGCGGCCAGCACCGCCGGGGAGGCGAAGTTCTCCGAGGCGATCAACTGGAGCGTGGTGTTCTGGCGTTCCACCTCGGCCTCGATGCGGCCGAACACCGGATCATCGCGAATCTGGGGCCACGGCATCGCCTGCTCCTGTGAACGTCTCGCCAAGTTCCGAGCAGTATGCCGTCCGCCGGCTCGCAAATGAGGTCGGGCGGGCAGCGCCCCGGCGAGCGCGGCGCGCCTGAGCGGCGCGGGCATGCGGTGGACGCTTCCGGGGCGGACCCTGCCTGCCACGCGGGCGGTGGTTCAGTGCCGGCCGTGGTTCAGTGCCGGCCGCCCCGGGTATGGGTGGACGCTTCCGAGGCCGGGCGCTACTGCAGGCCCTGCGCCATGCCGCCGTCCACGGGTATGGCTGTGCCGGTGAGGTAGCCCGCCCACTCCGAGCACAGCAGGGCGGCCAGACGCCCGAAGTCGGCGGGATCGCCGAGCCGGCCGGCCGGCACCCTGGCGCGGGTCACCTCGTCGAGCCGGTCGCCCCACACCGACCGCAGCCGGTTCGTGTCGTGCAGACCGGGCTGGATGGTGTTGACGGTCACGCCGTCGGCGGCGAGTTGGGTGGCCAGCGTCTTCAGGAATCCTGTGGCGCCGGCCCGCGCCGTGTTCGAGAGGATCAGGCCCGGCAGGGGATGGCGCGCCGTGACCGACGTGATCGCCAGGATCCGGCCCCAGCGCCGCTGCCGCATCTCGGCGGTGACGGCGTAGCACATGGCCACGACCGACATCAGGTTGAGGTGCACCGCCTCGAGGTAGTCCGCCGGCTCGAAGGAGTCGTAGTCGCCGTCCGGTGGGCCGCCGGCGTTGACGACCAGGATGTCGATACCCCCGCCGAGGGCGTCGCGGGCATCGCGTACGAACGTCTCGGCGCCGGCTGCGTCGGACACGTCGGCGGTGACCTGGACGGCGCCGGGAATCCGCTCGGCTGCCCGACTGAGGCGCTCGGGGTCCCGCCCGGAGACGACGACGCTGCAACCCTCGCCGGCCAGGGCCTCAGCCACGGCCAGACCCAACCCCGCTGAGGAGGCGGCGACCGCGGCTCGTCGCCCTCGCAACCCCAGGTCCATGCGCTGAGGGTACTGAGGCGATCGCTGAGCGATCCACAGGCAACGCCCCTCGGGTGGCTGAGGCTTGGATTCCGGCCCCGAATCGAGTCCGAGACAGGCTCTGCGCCGGATGACACTCGGATCGAGGCGTCCGCAGCATTGCTCAGCAGTCCCCGAGGCGGCCGGACCGAGCAGATGCCCGCGGCCCCGGGGATCGCCGCGGACTCAACTACCCTGCCGCTGAATGGCGGGTGCACCAGAACCCGACTCCACGGCACCGACCGACCACGGGAATGCTCCCGGTGACGGCGGGGGCGGGGAGGCCGTCGGGGCCGCGCTGCTGATCAGCGGCGGTGACGTGGTGACGATGAACGCCCGCCGGGAAGTGCTGGTGGGCGGCACCGTCGCGATCGCCGGCGACCGCATCGTCGCGGTCGGTGCCACGTCCGCGCTGCGGGCGGCCTACCCGGGCGCCGGCGAGGTGGACGCCACGGGTTGCATCGTGACGCCTGGGCTGATCAACGCGCACCAGCACCTCACCGGCGACCCGCTGGTGTCCGGCTGCATCCCCGACCTGCTGGCACCCGGCGAGTCGATCTTTTCCTGGGCCGTGCCGCTGCACGCCCAGCACACCGGCGACGACGACGAGCTGTCGGCCACCCTGGAATCGGCCCGCAGCGCGCTGTGCGGAGTCACCACGGTGGTGGAGGCCGGCACGGTGGCACATCCCGGCAGGGTGGCGGCGGGAATGGCGGCCGTGGGGGTGCGCGGCGCCGTCGGCACCTGGGGGTGGGACATCGACGATGCCCCGTTCGCGGCGCCCCCGGACGAAGTGCTGGACCGCCAGCGGCAGGTCCTGGCGGCGCACCCGCCGGGAGGGCTCGTGGAGGGCTGGGTGACGCTCGTGGGCCACGACCTGGCCTCCGACGAGCTGCTGGCGGGGGCCGCCGACCTGGCACGCACCGCCGGCTGCGGCATGACGATGCACATATCGCCGACGTCCTCGGACCCCGAGAGCTACCTGCGCCAGCGGGGTGCCCGTCCCATCGTGCACTTCGATCGGCTGGGAGTCCTGGGCCGTCACCTGCTGCTGGCCCACGGCGTTTGGTTGGACGACGCCGAGGTGGCGTCGGTGCTGGCCAGCGAGACCGCCGTCGCCTACTGCCCGTGGGCCTATCTGCGGTTGGGGCAGGGTGTCACGGCGGCCGGGCGACACCTCGAGTTGGCGCGCCGCGGCGGCCGCCTGGCGCTGGGCTGCGACGCCGCCAACGCCGGCGACCTGCCCGACGTGCTGCGGGCGGCGGCGCTGGCGGCCGGGCTGGCCCGAGACATGCCGATTGACCCGAAGGGGTTCGGGGCGCACGACGCCTTCGAGTTGGCCACCATCCGGGGGGCCGAGGCCATCGGCAAGGGCGCCGAGATCGGTTCGCTGGAGACGGGCAAGC
>JAPPKQ010000302.1 GCA_028819945.1 bacterium
TAGAAGACCCGCTCGGCGGGCACGAAGACGTTGTCGAAGACCACCCAGCAGTCCATCTCGTCGAAGGCGGCGGCCAGCCGGCGATCCGGGACGGCCGGCGGCACCAGCGAGGGGCGGCAGAAGACCCGCAGGCCGGGCGTGTCCATCGGCACCGCGAAGTAGACGATCTCGTCGTCGGCCAGCCCGGGACGGTTGGGCGCCAGCGCTACGTACTCGTCGGCGAACGGCGCCAGCGTGGCGACGGACTTCACGCCGTGCACCACGATCCCGTCGCTGCGATGCTCGGTGAGGCGCAGGTTCTCGAACCGGTCCCGGGGAATCCGCATGTCCTTGGGGGCGTCGGCGAAGCTGTGGGTCAGCGCCACGTCGTTCTCGCGGCAGAACTCCATGTAGGCGGCGATGTTGTCGGCGTAGGCGGGCTCGACGGTGGCGAGCGTGGCCCGCACGTCGTAGAGGCCCACGATGATCGACGCCATGTACTCCGGCAGGCGGCCCAGGGTCCCGCCCGAGCGGCGGGCCAGGAACTCGATCATGGTGCGGCGGCGGCGCAGGTCCTCGAGTGACTGCGGGAGGATGTAGCTGAGGCTGACGCGGTCGCCCGTCGAGGGCGAATCCATGGTCAGCAGGTCTCCGAACTCGGGATCGTGCTGCAGGTCGTAGACGTCGGCCAGAGTCGTCGCGCAGCCCGCCAGGGCAGGATGGGTCGTGACATCGTCCACCGACTCGCCGTCCAGCCAGACCTGCCGGCCGTCGCGGATGCCTTTCAGGTACTCCTCGCCGGTACGGATCGCCATGTGCCCCCGATCCCTTCCTAGTCTCGCAGCCCGGCCGGCTCGACGGCGCCGGCGGCGTACTTTGCGCGGAGTGCTGCGAAACTCTCGACCTCCATCTCCACTTGGCGTTTCCAAGACTCGGGCAGGTCGGTGTACGGAGGGCGCATCGGGCCGGCCGCGATCAGGCCCGAGGCGTTCAGCCGCCACTTGGCCACCTGCGTGTTGTAGCGGGCGAAGTCGTCGGTGTGATCGCGGTTGGCCATGGCGCCCGGCGGGAAGTAAGACGGCACGGCCCGGAAGTCGGCGATGATCTCGTCCACCAGGTCGGCGTCGCCGGACCGTACGGCCGCCAGCAGGGCGACGACCGGTTCGGGTCCCAGCGCCGCCTGCGTGGACCACACCGCGTCGATGGCGCTCCCGACGAGGTCCCAGGCCCGGAAGATCCCCGGGTCGCCGGGGATCATGTTGATCCGGTCCCCCACTGCGGCCACTTCCTCCCGGTAGTTCCGGAACCCGTGGGTGACCTTGGCGGCGACGACCGTCGGCGCGCGGTCTGCGAGACCGCACCAGAACTCCAGCGGGAAGTCGAACTTGAAGTACCACGAGTTGGAGTAGACCATCACGGCCATGTCCGGCACGGCCTTGGAGAGGTCGGCGAAGAATCCGACCGAGTTCTCCAGGGTCGGCGTCTGCCACAACGGGAGACCGACGAGCGCGCCGTCCACGCCGACGTCGCGCAAGCCCCGCATCTGGTGGATCACCTCGCGGGTGCCCAGGGCGGTGACGCCGCCGAAGATCTGCACCCGGCCCGCGGCGGCCTCCACGACGGTCTCGGCGCAGCGCAGCTTCTCGGGCCACAGCAGCGAGTGACCCTCGCCGGTGGTGCCGAACAGTCCGAGCCCGGTGACCCCGGGCTTGATGAGCCAGTCGGTCATGCGCGCCGTCTCGTCCAGGTCCACCGAGTCGACGGCCTCCCAGCCTCCGGCGTCGGGCAGGCAGGGCGTCGGCGGCAGAACGTAGACGCCGCTGATGTCCTGGACCGTCAGCATCTGTTGAGCGACTCCGGTGTGGCGTCGACCGGATCGGCGGCCGATGGATTCCGGCCTTCGCCGGAATGACGAAGTGAGGCGCCGGAATGACGAAGTGAGGCGCCGGAATGACGAAGCGAGGCGCCGGAATGACGGACGAATGGCGGTTCAGACGGCATGGGCATCACTCGGGAACATCCAGACGCACGTCCCAGAGGATCGGCTCGTGGCTCTGGGCGATCTCGACGTCCAGCAGGGTGACGCACCCGGGGCAGAAGAACTCCCGGCACACGAAGCGTTCACCGCCGATGCCGTTGGGGTCGACCCACGGGCCGGCGTTCTGCACCGGACCCTCGCGTACCAGCAGATGCAGCTTGTAGTTGTCGGCGGCTGGGCCGATCTCGTGGCCGCAACGGCACACGGCGACTGCATTCGGCCCGCGCCCCACGATCTCGATCTGCTCGTTCAGGCGTGCCATCGTCACGACGCTCCATGCCGGGCTGCCTCCGGCACGCCACGCATCAGAGTCCGGGTTTCGGGGGTGGGACGCAGCGAGGAGATATCGGCCCAGTCGTCGTAGACCTCGTAGTCCTCGGGCACCCAGAACCTCGGGGCCAGCTGGTCGTCGGGGATCTGCTCCACCTCGGCGGTGTACTCCACGACTTGGCCGTTGGGAGCCAGGAAGTAGCCGAAGGCGTTCATCCCTTGGGGGTGGCGGCCGGGACCCCAGATGGTTTCGAAGCCGTGGGCGCGCAGGTGCTCGACACCGGCCAATACCTCCTCGACGGTCGGGACCTCGAAGGCCACGTGGTTCAGAGAGGCGTGCGGGGCCCGTGCGATCGCCACGCTGTGGTGGTCCAGGTTGCACTTCAGGAAGACCATGTGCTCGGTCTCGTCGGCCACCCGGAAGCCGAGCACCTCGATGAGGAGTTGCAGGTAGGCGTCGGCGTTGGGCGAGTTCAGCACCACGTGGCTCACCTTCGTGGGTTGGATCGGCGGGCGTCCCGGCGGCGCACCCGGCTCGCCCGCCTGTGCCATCTCGGCCAACAACTCGATCTCTCTGCCATCGGGGTCGGTGATCCGCAGCCCGTAGCCGCCCCCGGGGCTATCGAGCAGACCCGGAGCGCTCACGATGCGGACCTCCGAGCGGGCTCCCAATTCGGCCGCCGCATCGTCCACCGCAGCGCGGTCGGCCAAGCCCAAGCGGTAGCCGCGCACCGTGGTCTGGGCTCCGGGGTGGATCGACAGGATGTGATGCTCCGGTCCGGTGCCACGCAGGTAGACCGACTCCCCTCCCGTTACAACCCGCTGCAGCCCCCAGATCTGCTCGTAGAAGCCGGCGATCTCATGCGGTGCCGGGTCGGTCAGCTCCACGCCGCGCAGATGGGTGATCCTCATGCCGGTATGCCGCGCCTGGTGCGCGGGCGGTTGCAGAGGTCCAGCGCAAGCCGGGCATAGATCCTCGTGACGGCGACGAAGTCGGCGATCTCGGCCGAGTAGCGGCCTCCACCGACACTGCCCGTGGGTCCGTAGGTGATCGCCGGGATGCCCATCTCGATGAACGGGTTCGTGTCGCGCCACATGCTCGACATCTGCGGCTCCGCCTCGCCCGGCTCGGTGCCGAACTCGGCCCGGTGGGCGACGGCGGTGGCGTCCAGCAACTCGTCGACGCCAACGGCCTCGTAGCCGCGGCGGTAGAGCGTGCACTCGAGCTGGATGGGAACGTCGAGGGCGCCCAGCACCTCGGTCAGTTCGGCCTGGACGTCCATCGCCGTCTGCGCCGGGGTGAGGCGCACGTCGAGATAGAGATAGCAGCGCTCGGCGCTCACGATCGACAGGAACGGCTGCCCCCCGCGAATGGCGCCGATGTTCACCTTCGGCACGCATCGGCCGCCGTCGAAGCGGTACTCGTGCTCCACCTCGTAGCGGCGTCCCCAGTCGGTCAGGGCCTCGATCACCGGCGCGACCCGCACCAGGGCGTTGCCGTGGTCGGCGAGGCGCTCGGGATGGGTGACGTAGGGCGTGTAGCGGGAGCTGCCGCCGAGCACGGTCACCTTGAAGAACGCCTTGCCGGCCTCGACCCAGGTGACGCCGAAGCTCGTGGCCTCGGCCACCACGGCGTAGTCGCCGATGATGCCGTGGGTGATGAGGTAGCGGGCGCCGACCTCCTTGGAGAGGTAGCCGGGAGCGGTGAACTCGTCGACGGGCTCCTGGCCGATCTCGCCGGCGACCCCGGTCACGATGAGGTCACCGGCCAGCGGAGCGCCCGAGGCCGCCACCGCCTTGGCCGCGATCAGCGTGCACGCCAGCGGCCCCTTGTCGTTGATGAGGCCGTTGCCCACGAGCGTGTCGCCCTCCCGCCAGGCGGACGTGTAGATGGGGTTGTCGGGATCGTGCATCCAGCGCCGTTCCTCCGGGCCCCAGGCCACGTCCATGTGGGCGTTGAAGATCACCGTGTTGCCCCCTCCGGAGCCCCGCAGGCGGCCCACGACGTTGGTGCGATCCGCGAACATGCCCACCTGCGAAGCGTCGAACCCGTTGTCGGTCAGCCACTCGAAGACGCGGTCCGAGACGGGCTGCTCCTGCCCGGGCGGGCTGTCGATCTGCGCCAACTCGAGCGACAGGTCGACGAGCTCGTCGGTGTCGATGGCGGCCATGGCCGCCTCGTAGTGCTCGGGCGTGGGCCTGCTGGACGCCGCGGTCATCGTCTACCCCCTGTGGTGTCGAGCAATATGTTGCCCCAGGCGTCCACGTCGGCGCGCTGGCCGGGGTGGATCACCATCGTGGTGTCGACCGCCTCGATGACGGCGTGGCCCGGCACGGAGTTTCCGGGCCGGAGCAGTTCGCGCCGGTAGATGGACGTGGCGACGAATCCTCCGAGCGGCCGGAAATAGACCTGGCGCTCCGAGACGAGCGCGCCGGCCGGGTCCTCGGGCCCGAGGGCCTCGGGCACCAACTCGGGCTTCGCCTGCCTCCCCACGCCACGAACCACGAAGGTTCGCGCCTCGATGGCGGCGTCGGCGGCCGCGCCCGAACCGTAGCGGCGGTTGTAGCGGCGCCGGAACTCCTCCATCACCACCGTCAGGCTCTCCGGGCCGAGCGAACCGTCGGGAACGGGCACGCGCACCTCGTGCACCTGGCCGCGGTAGCGCATCTCAACCTCGCGGCTGGTGGTGATGTTCTCTCCGGCCACGCCGTTCGCCGTGAGTTCCGCCGCCGCCCGCTCCCCAAGCGCGACATAGAGCGCGTTCAGCCGTTCGGGGTCGAAGGGTGCGACCATCGGATCACTGGCCTGGATGACCGAGACGGGATCGGAGGCGGCGATCCCGAAGGCCGAGAACACCGCCGAGTTGGTCGGCACGACAGTGAGCCTGGTGCCGACGTCCGCCGCGTACGCCCCGACGTGGAGAGGCCCGGCGCCGCCGAACGCGAACAGCGCGAACTCGCGGGGGTCGTAGCCCCGACCGATGGTGCTCATGCGGACCAGGTCGGCCATGCGGGCATCCAGGATGTCCACGATCGCCATCGCCGCCGCGGTGACGGAGAGTCCGGTCGGCGTCGCGACGTGGGTCTCGATCGCATCTCGCGCCCCCTCGACGTGCAGCCGGCGCTCGCCTCCGAGGAAGTAGTCGGGGTCGAGACGTCCCAGCACCAGGTTGGCGTCCGTCACCGTCGGGAGCGTCCCGCCGGCGCCGTAGCACGCCGGGCCCGGAACAGCGCCCGCACTCTGCGGCCCGACCTTCACCAGTCCGGTGCCGGGCTCGATCCAGGCGAGACTCCCTCCGCCGGCGCCGATCGAGACCACGTCGATCACCGGAAGGACGGTGTGGTACTTGTCGAACACCGGCGTGCCGACGACGAGGGGCTCGCCGTCGACGACGAGACCGACATCGAAGCTGGTGCCGCCCACGTCCGTCGTCACGATGTTCTCCGCGCCGATCAGCCGGCCGAGCGAGGCAGCCCCGAAGACGCCGCCGGTCGGTCCGGACCCCAGGAGGGTGACGGCACGTCCCTTGCCGACCTCGGCCCGGGTCAGACCGCCGATGGACTGCATGATGACCGGATCGTTCGCCAGGCCACCGTCGGCCAGTCGTTGCTGCAGCCGCGATATGTACGTGTGCGTGGTCCTGCTGAGGTAGCCGTTGAGCACGGTCGTGGCACAGCGCTCGTACTCCTTGATGACCGGCGCCACCTCGTGGCTGACCGTCACGAAGAGCTCGGGATGGTCAGACCTGATGAGATCGGCCACCGCACGTTCGTGTTCGGGGTTCAGAAAACTCCACAGGAAGCACACGGCGATCGCTTCGACGCCGGCGGTGACGAGTTCGTCGATGGCCCCGGCCGCCTCGTCGAGATCGAGGGGAACCACCACCGAGCCCCGGTAGTCGATCCGCTCGGTCACTCCCTTGATGAGGGGCCGCGGCACGATGGGGATCGCCTTCTCGAGGTGGGCCAGGTTCGAGAGTTCCGACTCGGCGACGCCGGCGGCCTTCTGGATCGTCCGTCCGACGATGATGGCGTCCTCGTGTCCCTTGGTCGTGACGAGGCCGACCGCCGAGCCAGATCGCGTCAGCAGAGCGTTGGTGGCGACCGTGGTCCCGTGGCAGAACAGGCCGGTGCGCGCCAGGAGATCGCCGAGGCCGAGAGCCTCACCGGCGGCGGCGCGCGCCACCGACTGCACGACCCCCTCGGAGAAGTCCGACGGCGTCGACGGCGCCTTGGCGGATCCGATGCGCCCCGCGGCGTCGAGCGTGACGCAGTCGGTGAACGTGCCGCCGCTGTCGACGGCGACGAGGCGGTCCACGCTGATCAGGTCGATCCCCGCTGCCGCGTCGCGGCGCGCGGAACCGCGGCCGAGCGGCGGCGCTCGTCGCGGATCCGGCGGCGTCGCCGGTCGGTGGCGGCCTCGTCCACGCACATCCCGTCGACGTCGATCACCACGCCGTAGGCGTCGCGAGCGTGCGCCACCGTCACAGCACCGACGACGTAGTCGGCCAGCACCAGTTCGGGCTCGCGGTCCAGAGGGTCGAGGTACCCGCCCCCGCCCATGGCGACGTAACGGTGGACGTCGTCGGGGCCCTGGGAGGTCTTGACGATGGGGTCGGCGAAGATCTCGAGTTCACCGTCGAGGGCGCCGAGGTCGTCGGGCACCGCACCACCGGCGAGCAGGTCGCGGACGTTGGTGTCGCGCTTGATGACGAACTGGTTGGTG
>JAPPKQ010000300.1 GCA_028819945.1 bacterium
GGCCAACTCGTCAAGGCTGCGCCCCTGCGGTGGGCGAGTCCCGTCCACGTTGGCGGTGGCCCCTCGGCGGGCGCGAGGGAACACCAAGTGCGCCAATTCGAGACTGTCCAGCCGCGGTACGTCGGGCACGCCAACGCCGGTGGCCTCGGCAGCAGCGTCCAGCAACCGAAAGTCGTAGCCGAAGCCGTTGTGGGCCACCAGCGGCCGGTTGCCCACGAACCGGTAGAACTGTTCGAGCGCCTCGGCCGGCGTCGGAGAGTCCGCGAGGTCGTTGTCGTTGAGTCCGGTCAACTCCCTTGTGATGTCCCGGAGGGGTCGGGTGGGGCGAACGAGCGTCGAGAACTGCCCGATCTCGTTGTCCCGTTCCACCGCCACGGCGCCGATCTCGATGATCTCGTGCGCCGGTGGATCGGATCGGTCGGCATTGGCCTCGAGGTCGAATACGACGAATCCCGAGGTCAACCGCCTGTCCACAGCGCCGGAACTCTAGACGACAGCCGCAGCGGTGTCATCAGTCCAAGCA
The DNA here is from genome assembly GCA_028819945.1 of bacterium. Lineage (GTDB taxonomy): Bacteria > Actinomycetota > Acidimicrobiia > Acidimicrobiales > CATQHL01 > VXNF01. Next base: position 524 of record JAPPKQ010000300.1, read on the forward strand.
GTGTCACACCCCCCTGTCACAGTGTGGTCATGAGTGAGAGACACGTTTGGAGGTTCGCCGAGGCGGGACGGCGCCTGGCAGCGGCGGCCGCCGTGATGGAACTGCGGGTTCCGGCTTTCCGCACACCGCCCCGCGTCGCAGGGCTGGATCGGACGCTCCGTCGGGGCCCCGGCGGCCCGGTGCTGGTGTCGGTGCGCAGCCGAGGCCGGACCTGGCCGGCAGTGCTCGCCGACATGATCGAGGGGGTCGTGCGTGTCAACGAGCTCCCGCCGCAGGATGCCGCCCGGGTGCGCAACCAACTCTGGCAGGCGACGGAGGGCATCGACGCCGCAGAGGTGGCGGCCTCGGCTGAGAGCCCCGAGCTGCCGCTGCCCCGGGACGGCGAGGTGCCTCGAGCCGCCTGATCGGGCACAAGCCGGCGCGCAGCGCGCCGTGCCCGCTTGTGGACTACCGCGCTCGCTCGCGGATTGCAGCGCCCGGACGGGGCCCGTCGGCCCGTTCCGAGGTGCGTGTCGGTCGGTCCAGGCCTCTTGGCGGCGCGCCTTCTCACCGGGCTCCTCCTCGTCTCGACGAGTAGCGTGATTGGATGCCCGGATGGCGAAATCGGCAGACGCAGAGGGCTTAAACCCCTCGGTTCGAGAAGAGCGTGTGGGTTCGAATCCCGCTCCGGGCACTACCTTTGACAGCAGAAATGGCCATTGACTTGGGAATATCTGCGATCAATCTGAGATTGTCACCACTCTGATTATGTCGAGGTTTGATTATGCCGAGGCAGGTGTTGACCCCTGGTTATGGGGGTGGTTGCCCCATCTGCCTCGGCGTGCCGGCTTCGGTCGGCTGGTCGTTGCCGTCGTCGCGTGAAGGGTCGGGCCATCGGGCCCTCGCGGATAGGGAAGTCCTCTCCGGTTTCGAACAACCCCGGAGCGACTCCCAGAATCGGCTCTGCCTGAGACAGGCGACCTGGAGGATCCCTGTTGAGTGCGACGTTACGCACGTCAGTTGAACTTCGTGCCTCGTGAGATCGGCGATTGCGGCTTTCGCAGAGGTGTTCCCTATTCTGCGCGCACTTCGGTGCCGGTCTCGCACAGCGGGCGAACTCCCGCACGCGCAGCAGGTCGCTCTTGGGGCCGTGATGACGCAGGGCCGACCAGGCGGGGGCTATTGCTCAGGTCCCGGGAGGCGGCCCGTCACTTGTGGCCCAGATTGCCGAGATGGGTGTGGCGACGATCCGGTCTTCGAGTTCGAAAGTGTCCCGTCCGGTATGAAACACGACGCCGGCGACGAACGATTCCCCCATGGAGTCCCGCAGCCACGTCAAGTGGCGAGCATCGGATCGTCCCACTCCGGCAGCGGCCTTTATCTCGATGCCTACCAGTCGTCTTCTCGGGAGTTCGACTATCACGTCCACCTCTCGCCGTCCGTTCTGGTCACGCAGGTGCGAGAGCCGGTAGCGCGTTCGTGCCACGGGGGCCTCGGCCCGAAGTTGAGCTACGACGAAAGTGTCGACCATCGCACCTATTAGCGCTCCGTCGCTCAACACGTCTTCAAGGCCCAAGTCCAGGATCCCCGCCATCAGCCCGGAGTCGATCAGGTACCGCTTCGGGGCGCGGCTCAAGCGTTTCAGCCTATTCGTGGACCAAGCGGGTAGATGATCCACCACCACCAGGTCGCTCAGCAGTTGCTCGTACGCTTGGGCGGTTCTTCGGTCAATCCCGGCGGCTTCGTAGATGGTTCGGTGCTGGGGTGTGCCGGCCGAGTTGATGGCCACCGCCTCCAGATACCTGCGCAGGTGAGCCGAGTCGAACATGTGACCGTGGGCGCGAGCGTCTCGGAGTGCCACCTGATCGGCGTAGGTAGCCAGCCAGAGCCGCGCTCCGGTCTCGCCGAGTGCCAGCGCCGGCTCCGGGAAACCGCCTCGAAGGGCCAAGCCCAAATAGTCCGCCAGGTCTGGCGTCGTATCGTCTCCATGGAGGGTTTCCCCGGCCACGACCCGATCGATGAATGCGTCAAGAGGTCTTCTGAGTATCTCCGCCACCGTCAGCGGGTACATGGCCAGAATCACGACGCGGCCGGTGCCCGGCCATAGTCGTTGATCGGTGTTCGAGCGAGCCGAGCCGGTGATAATGAATCGTCCCGGCCGGCGTTCGGAATCCACCGCTCGTTTCGCCGCGCCCATCACGCTCGGGAGTTCCTGCCATTCGTCGATCAGGACAGGCTCCGCCCGGTTGCGCAAAGCGACATCGGGGTCGGCGCGCAGAGCGCCTGAGCCCTGTTCGGTGTCGAGTGCGAGGACGGTCGCAGCGTGGCGAACAGCGGTCGTGGTCTTTCCACAGGCGCGGGGCCCGACGAGCATTGTTGCCGGAAACTCGGTTAGGTGTTCCTCAAGCGACTTGTCGACGAGTCTGGGTAGGTAATTGGAGTGCACATGGCAAGTGTAGGCAGAATGGCAGTCGATGCCGTGTTAACACGGCAGTGAGTGTATCTTTCACACAGAGTTTGTACTCGATTTCGGACGAGCGTCGATGTCGGCTTCGCACAGCAGAGGATCGCGCGGGCGGCGGTGCAGGGACCGTTCCAGCCGGCGCCCGCGCGGTCAGAGGGCGGCCAGCGCGGCGCGCTTCGCGGCGATGACCGATTCGACGGCGCCGTCGACGGGGACGTGGGTGGTCTCCCCGGTGGCGCGGTCGGTCAGTTCGACGTTGCCGGCGGCCAATGCCCGGGGGCCCACCGTCACCCGGAAGGGGATGCCGACCAACTCGATGTCGCTGAACTTCACCCCCGGACGGGCGTCGCGATCGTCGAGGATCACTTCGACGCCGACCGCCCGCAGCTCGTCGTAGAGGCGCTCGGACACCTGGGCCACGGAATCATCGCGCCCTGCGATCGGGACGACGGCCGCCTCGTAGGGCGCCACCGACGCCGGCCAGCAGAGGCCCCTGTCGTCGTGGTGGGTCTCGGCGACGGCGGCCACCGCGCGCCCGATCCCGATGCCGTAGCTGCCCATCGTGAGCGTCCGGGGCACGCCCTCGGCATCCATGACCGTGGTCTCGAAGGCCTCCGCGTAGCGCCGGCCGAGCTTGAAGATGTGGCCGGTCTCGATGCAGCGGAGCAACTCCAGCGGACCCCCGCAGCCGGTGCACGGCTCGCCGTGGCGCACTTGGCGCAGGTCCAGCCATTCATCCACGCCGATGTCCCGCTCGATGTCCACCCCCCGGTAGTGGAAGTCGTCGGCGTTGGCGCCGGTCGTGAGGTTGCTTCGCCCTGCCAGTGCCCCGTCTGCGAGCACGGGAAGGTCGCCCACGCCGACGGCGCCGAGGCTGCCTGGTGAGGCGCCGAGAGCGGCGATGCACTCGTCGGCGACGGCCGGTCGCGCCGCCGTGGCGCCGGTGTTGTCGAGCAGCTTCTGCTCGCTCAGCTCATGGTCGCCGCGCAGCAGCACCAGGGTGGTCTGCCCGTCCAGCACGTACACCAGGGTCTTGATCTGGCGGTGCGGCGGAGCCTCGGCCTCGGCGGCGGCCAGGGCGGCGATCGTGCGGATCCCCGGCGTGGCGAAGCGCTCCAGCGTGCCTCCCGGCGGGTCGTCCACCGGCGCCACGACGGCGACGGCCCGCTCCACGTTGGCGGCGTAGCCGCAGTTTCCGCAGCGCACGATGTCGTCCTCGCCGGCGTCCGACGGCACCATGAACTCCACGCTGGCGCTGCCGCCCATGGCGCCCGAGGAGGCCTCCACGGCGATGGCGGGCAGGCCCATGCGCTCGAAGATGCGAGTGTAGGCCGCGTGATGCAGGTCGAAGGCATGATCGAGGCCGGCGTCGTCGATGTCCAGGCTGTAGGAGTCCTTCATGGCGAACTCCCGGACGCGCAGCAGGCCGCTCTTGGGCCGGGGTTCGTCGCGGAACTTCCACTGGATCTGGTACCAGATCTGGGGGACCTCGCGGTAGGAGTGGAGTTCACGGGCACAGAGGGCGATCACCTCCTCGTGCGTCATGCCCAAGGCGTTGTCGGCACCCTTGCGGTCGGTGAGGCGGAACATCTCCTCGCCCATCGAGGCCCAGCGCCCGCTCTGCTCCCAGACCCAGGCCGGATGCATGGCCGGCAGCAGCAGCTCCTGGCCGCCGATGGCGTCCATCTCCTCGCGCACGATGTCGGCCACCTTGTCGTGCACCCGCAGGCCCAGCGGCAGCAGCGAGTAGTGCCCCGAGTGCAGTTGGCGGACGAAGCCGGCGCGCAGCAGGAGGCGGTGGCTCGCCACCTCGGCCTCCGCCGGCGCCTCGCGGAGCGTCGGAACGAACAGGTTGGACCAGCGCATGAAGCCTCCTCGGGTGCCGCCCCAGCCTAGGAACTGCGCGCGCTGCGGCGGTTCTGCCTGGCCCGAGCCCTCAGTCCATGGCCCGGACGGCGGCGAGGATGTCGGCGGCGGCGGGGAGGTAGGCGTCCTCCAGGGGCGGGCTGAAGGGGACGGGGGAGTTGGCGGCGGTCACCCGGGCGACGGGATGGCTGAGGCTGGCGAAGGTGTTCTCGGTGATGACCGCGGCGATCTCGGCGGCGAGGCCGCAGCGGCGGGGGCTCTCCTCCACCACGACCGCCCGGCCGGTGCGCGCCACCGAGGCGCAGATCGTCTCGGCGTCGAGCGGGGCGATGGTGCGCACGTCGATCACCTCTGCCGAGACGCCGTCGTCCGCCAGCTGCTCGGCCGCCGCCAGGGCCCGCAGCGTGCACTCGCCGACGGCCACCAGGCTCACGTCGTCACCGGACCGGACGCAGGCCGCCTTCCCGAGCGCCAGCTCGTAGGGCTGGGGCGCCACCGGTCCCTTGGTGCGGTACAGGCCCATGTGCTCGAGGAACATCACGGGGTTGTCATCGGCGATGGCCCGCAGCAGCAGTCCCTTGGCGTCGGCGGGCGTGGACGGCGCCACCACCTTCAGACCCGGTATCCCCGCGAAGACGGGGTACAGCGTGTCGGAGTGCTGGCCCGCCGAGCGCAGCCCGGCGCCGACGGCCATGCGCAACACCAGCGGCACGGCGGTCTGGCCGCCGAACATGTAGCGCATCTTGGCGGCCTGGTTGAAGACCTGATCGAAGCACAGGGGCACGAAGCTGGCCCACATCACGTCGGCGACCGGCCGCAGGCCCGCCAGGGCGGCGCCGGTGGCCGCGCCCACGAAGCCGGCCTCGGAGATCGGCGTGTCGCGCACCCGGGCCGGGCCGAAGGCCTCCAGCAGGCCCCGGGTGGCGCCGAAGGTGCCTCCCATGGCTCCCTCGTGCTGCCCGCCCAGCCCCGCGCCCCCGGCGATGTCCTCGCCCAGGACGATCACCGATTCGTCCGCCGCCATGGCCTGGCTCAGCGCCTCGTTCACCGCCTGGAGGAACGAGATCTCCCGCTCGGCGGGCGGTGCCGCAAGCGGCGCCGGCCCCCCGGGCCCCTCGGGGGCGTAGACGTCGCGTTCCACGGTGCCTGCGTCGGGCCAGGCGCCCGCCGGGCCGCTCTCGAAGGCCCCGTCGATCTCGGGCGCCACCGCGTCACGATAGGGGGCTGTGTCGGTGCCGAGCCGCTCGGCCAGCAGCGCCACAGGGTCGCGCCGGCGGGCCTCTTGGCGCTCGCTGCGGGGCCGGTACTGCTGGGGGTCGCCGATGAAGTGGCCGCGGATGCGCGCCAGCTTCACCTCCAGGAGGGTGGGGCCCTCGCCGGCCCGGGCGCGGCGCACGGCCTCCCCGGCAGCGGCGTGCACGGCCTCGTAGTCCTCCCCGGCGACGGTCACGCCGCTGATGCCGTAGGCGCCGGCCCGCGTCGAGATGTCGGCGACGCTGGCGGAGTAGCTCACCGGCGTGGACTCGGCCCAGCCGTTGTTCTCGCACACGTAGATCACCGGCAGCCGCCAGATGGCGGCCAGGTTCAGCGACTCGTGCAGCACGCCCTGGTTGGCGGCGCCGTCGCCGAAGAAGGCCACCGCCACCCGGCCGTCGCCCAGCACCTCGGCGGCCAGCGCCGCGCCCGTGGCCAGGGCGATGCCCCCGCCCACGATGGCGTTGGCGCCCAGCATGCCCCGGCTGAAGTCGGCGATGTGCATCGAGCCGCCTCGCCCGGCGCAGAGCCCGGTCTCCCGGCCGTACAGCTCGGCCACCATGCCGTCGAGGTCGCAGCCCTTGGCGATGCAGTGCCCATGGCCGCGGTGCGTGCTGGTGATCAGATCGTCGTCGTTGAGGTGGGCGCACACCCCGGTGGCCACCGCCTCGGCGCCATGATAGGTGTGCACGAAGCCGGGCATGTCGCCGCGGGCGAACTCCCGCTGCACCCGGTCCTCGAAGCTGCGGATGCGGACCATCATCGCCAGGCCGGCCAGCAGGGCCTCCCGGTCGGCGGTGGCCGTGGCGGGCCCAGCGGGCGGCGCGGCGGCGGGTTACACGGTGCCGGGGGCCGGGGTCACCTGCCGCACAGGGCGGCGCGGTCGTCCGGAGTCTCGGCGATGTCCC
>JAPPKQ010000232.1:0-2149 GCA_028819945.1 bacterium
CGTCACGGTCATCGCCGCGGAGCGGACCGCCGAGGCGGCTCGCGCCATGGGGTTCGAACTCGTCTACGACCCCTCGATGGCGATCACCGAGGGCCTCAGCCCCTTCGTGGAGGAAATGGCCGCCGCCGGCGTGCATCACGTGCTCTGGGACGGCGACACCCACCAGCTGCTGGATCTGCTGGCGTCCCTGGATGCCGCGAATCTCACCGTCGGCGTCAACTGCGGCACGGCCTGTGACAGCGCGCTGTTCCTGGAGACCGCCGGCGAGATGGCCGACGGCGTGTTGCTCTGGAGCCCCTACCTACCGCTGCGGGAGGATGCCTACAGCCCCGAACTGGCCGCCTACCAGCAGTGGCTGGCCGTTGTCGACCCCGAGGCCGCTCCTGATCTCCAGGGCGTGGCCGCCTGGGCGGCGGGACGGCTGTTCGAGGAGGCGGTGCGGCGGGCGATCGGCGCGGGAACGCCCGAGGAGGACCCCCGGGCGCTCAGCCCGTCCGGTGTCGCCAGGGCCGCGGCCGGCATCGTGAACTGGCACGGCCACGGCCTTCACGGGCCCAGCAATCCCGGCACCGGCGACCCCTCGCCGTGCGGTGTGGTGATGGGTGCCTCGGGTGGGAACCTCTTCCGGTTCCATCCCGTGGCGGCCGGCACGTTCGACTGCGCGCCGGAGAACCTGTTCGCCCTCCGGGCGACCGCGCAACTGGGTCTCGAGTCCCCGCCCGAGCCCGCCGCCGGAGTGTCCTCGGGGTCCTAGCGGCGCCGGTCCGGCCGCACGCCGCGGCGCGGCGCCCCTCAGCTGAGGCGCTGGACGATCATGGCCACGCCCTGGCCGCCGCCCACGCACATGGTCTCCAGGCCGATCTCGCCGTCGGCGTCCTCCAGCCCGTTCAGCAGCGTGCCCATGATGCGGCTTCCCGTCATGCCGAACGGATGGCCCAGGGCGATGGCGCCGCCGTTGGGGTTCAGCTTCTCCCAGTCGATCCCCAACTCGTCCGCCGAGGCGATCACCTGCGCGGCGAAGGCCTCGTTGATCTCCACGTGGTCGATGTCGTCGATGGTCATGCCGGCTCGGTCCAGCGCCTGGCGTACCGCGCCCACCGGCCCCAGGCCCATGATCTCGGGGTCCAGGGCTGACACGCCGCTGGACACGATGCGCGCCAGCGGCGCGACGCCCAACTCGTCGGCGCGCTCGGCGCTCGTGACGAGCACGGCGGCGGCACCGTCGTTCAGAGGGCAGCAGTTGCCGGCGGTCACCGTGCCGTCGGGGCGGAATGCCGGCAGCAGGTCGGCGAGGCCTTCCATGGTCGTTCCCGACCGGATGCCGTCGTCGGTCTGAAGCAGCCGGTCGTCGGTCAGCGGGTAGGGGGTGATCTCCCGCTCGAAGAAGCCGCGGTCACGGGCCGCCTCGGCGCGGTTCTGGGACAGGCAGGCGAACTCGTCCTGGCGCTGCCGGGACACGCCTTTGAGTTCGGCCACGTTCTCGGCGGTCTGTCCCATGGCGATGTAGACGTCCGGGAGACCCTCCGGCGGCGTCCAGTCGCCCCGGCCCCCGCCGGTGCGCGCCGCGCTGCGGGCCTCGGCCTCGGCGAACTGCCCGTTGTGGGTGTTGGGCATGTCGTCGGCCATCCCCGCCCCGTACCGGCTGATGGTCTCCACACCGCCGGCCACGAAGCAGTCGCCCTCACCGGCGGCCACGGCGTGCGCCGCCATCCTGATGGTCTGCAGGGAGGAGGAGCAGTAGCGGTTCACGGTCACGCCGGGGGCCTGCAAGCCCGCCAGGATGCCCGCCACCCGGGCGATGTTGTAGCCGGACTCGCCGGCGGGCTGGCCGCAGCCCCAGATCACGTCCTCCACGGCGGCGGGGTCGGTGGCGGGAACCTTCGCCAGCACGTCACCGATCACGAAGGCGGACAGGTCGTCGGGGCGCACGTCCACCAGGGAGCCCTTGAAGGCCCGACCGATCGGCGTGCGGGAGGTGGCGAGAATGACGGCGTCGCGCATGGGGATCTCCTGGGATCGAGTCGCCGGCCCGCCCCACCCGCCCCCCCCCCCCGCCCGCCCCCACAAAAAACCCCCCCACAAATAGCCCAATTTAGCCCCCCCCCCGGCGCAACGGCAGGATAAAGACCGGCCGCGGGACAAACCCCGG
>JAPPKQ010000232.1:2159-6971 GCA_028819945.1 bacterium
CCTACGTAGGGGGGGGGGGGTGGGGGCTATATTGCCGGGGCGGCGCTGGGGTATCTCTGGGTTTCGAGGCGCGGGCCGGCCCCGCGGGCGGCCCCGGCGAGCAGACCGTCAGGCTAACCGCCGGCTTCTCTCGCGCATGTTCGCCCCGCGCCGGGCGAACGTGCAGGATCTCGACGGGCGGCGGGACTCAGCCGGTCGCCATGTCCTCCATCGGCTCGTCCTCGCCTATGTCGCTCATGTCGCCCATGTGTTCGTGCTCGCCTTCGCCCATGTCGCCCATGTCGCCCATGTCACCCATGTCGCCCATGTCGTCGGCAGTGCCGCCGTGGTCGTGACCGGGACCGGCGGTGAGGGACTCCTCGGTGACGTCGAGGGTGAACGTCGCCTGGATGGGTGCCCCGTCGTGCGTCAACGGCGCATGGTCGTTGGCGACGAGAGCCACGGTGATCTCGTGCCGTCCGACCTCGAGGCCCGTGATCTGGGTCCACTCCTCGTAGATGCGGGTGACGTACTCGCCGTTCAGGTGGAGGCGGCCGTGCCCCTCGCCCTCCACCGGATCGCGGGATGCCATCACCGGGGCGAGATCGAAGTTGTCCAGCGCGATCCGCAGGTTGAAGCCACCGGCCGGATCGTGCACGGCATCAGCGCTGACCGCGGGTATCGGCTGGTCCGCCGGCACCGCCCGCGGCTCAGGTGTTGATACAGGTCCTGCCGGCTCGGGCTGTCGGATCGTGACGATCTGCTCCAGGACGTGGTCGCCGGTGGTGATCGGCGTGTGGTCGTTGTTGGAGAGTTCGATCCTGATCTCGTGCTCGCCGGGCTCCAAGTCGTTGAGGTAGTGCCACATGCCGTAGATGCGGCTCACCTTGACCCCGTCCACATAGACGTGGGCGTGGCCCTCGCCCTCGACATTCCCGGTGGAGACGTTCTCGGGAGCGAAGCGGACGTCGGTGACGATGAGGATGTTCCAGCCCGCCACGGGATCTTTCAGCACCTGCACCTCGAAGGTTGGGCCCTCGTGCTCATCGCCGTGGCCGGTCACCGTCGAGGTGGCCGTGAGCCCGAGGACGCTCACAAGACCGATGATCAGGCCGAGGCGGCGGACAGTTCGACTCATCGCTGTGCTCCCGTTCTCCTCCCCGCTGGGCACTTGCCCCTTCGGGCGAATGGGCCGGCGGAGAGATTCAATGGCTCGCCTGCGAGTGTAGAATTCCCACGCCTCAGCGTGTCCGTGGTGTCGAACGTCGACACCGCTTGCGTTGTCCTTTGGAGACAGTCGGCCGCCGATTGCCCCGGTGCCTCGTGGCGGCGGCGCTCAGGCGGAGATTCGGGCTCGGGCCTCGGTGAGTTGGGCGGCGACGGCCAGCTGCAGGGTCGGCACGTCGATGAGCACTGTCATGAGGCGGAAGCCCTCGTCGACGCGTCGCTCCACGAGGTCCACATTGGTGTGGATGCCCGGGACGACGCCGTGGCGGCGGCAGCTGTCCACGACCTTGGCCAGGGCCTCGCTGAAGTCGGGGTGGTCGTTGTGCAGCCCGGGCCCGCCGACGCCCATGGAGACGGCGAGGTCGGACGGGCCGACGTAGACGGCGTCGATACCGCCGACGCTGAGGATGTCGTCGATGCGCTCGACGGCCTCAGCGGTCTCGATCATCGGGATGCACAGCACCCAGTCGTCGACGTCCTCGAAGTAGTCGGGTTTCCCGATGCGGACGCGGGTGGGCCCGACGCTGCGCCGCCCGACGGGGGCGTACCTGCACGAGGCGACCGCCGCCTCCGCGTCAGCGGGGTTGTTCACCATGGGGATGATCACGCCCCCGGCGCCCAGGTCCAGCATCCTGCCGATGATTCCCGGCTCGTTCCACGTGACCCGCGCCAGCGGGACGCTGCTGCCGAGTTCGATCGCCTGGAACATTGCGAGCGCGTCGGCGTAGTCCACCATGCCGTGCTGCACGTCCACCGTGGCGTGGTCGAAGCCGGCCCGCCCGATGATCTCGGCGGTGACCGGCGAGGGGATCGACAGCCACGCCCCGATGGTGCACTCACCGTTCTGCCACTTCGCTCGGAGGGGATTCTTCGCTCGGAGGGGATTCATGGGTTCGGACCTTCTTGTCGCTGATTCTCGCGGACTCGTGCTGTGGCTGGGCGGGACGGTCCCGGTCTCCGGGGCGCGCCGGCTCTCACAGGCCTCTCGCTGTCTGCGCCGCCCGCAGGGCGCTGTAGCCGATCCTGGTGACGCCGGTGCGCTCCAGCAGTTTCGGTATCGAGACCGTGTCGACGAGCAGCTCGTGCTGGCTGACCCAGTCGTTCCATCCGGTGTGCGCCGCCCGCAACTCGGGCGTCTCGATGCCGGGGTTGACGACCAGTTCGGTCACGCCCGGCCCGATCTCGGCGAGCGCCTGCTCCAGGGCGTCGGCGGTACGGGGGCGCAGCACACGATCGGGGCTCAGCACGCCGTGCTCCTCCGCCCGCCGCCGGAACGGGAAGCCGTAGGTGGACTCGCTTTCGCCGCTCTGCAGGCGGAGCGGGAGGTTGAACTCGGTGGCCAGTTCCAGGTACACGTCGAAGAACTCGGGCCGGGCATTGAGGGCGTCGAGATGGGAGCCGAGGTGGTTGACGTCGAACCCCCACAGGATGGCCCGCTCGATCTGCGCCCGGCACTCCCGGCGGACCTCCTCGGTGTCGGCGTGGTCCCAGAGGTCACCGGCGGTGCGGGGGAATCCGCCGTCGCCGTCCAGCAGCGACGGGGCCAGCGTGATGGGACCCCAGCGGTATTTGTCGAACGGCGCGTTCAGCGTGAGGTTGACGCCCACGTCCTCACCCCGGTAGGCGGCGGCCGCCTCCCGGGCCCAGGGGCAGGGCACCATCAGCGAGGCGCTGGTGCCGATGCCGGCGCGCAGCACGTCGTAGGAGCCCACGTTGGTGGCGTGCGCGCAGCCGAGGTTCTCGCAGGTGATGATCAGCAGGCGTGCCTCGGGGGGATAGCCGAGCCGCTCGACCAGGGTGCCCACGCGTCCGACCCTACCCGCGTCTCGCCTGCGGCGGCCTGCCCAGGCGCACTGTCACGCAGCCGGTGGGGGACTCGGCCGACCGCGGGGAGGCGTGCCAGGCCCGCGGGGCCTCCGCCCAGTCCGCGAGGGGCTTGTGACCGCGTGCCGGCGTGCCTTCAGTCACGCCTCGGCGACTTCTCTCATTCGGGAAGCGGGGTGTCGGCGCCGCCGCAGGCCGCCCACAGCCCCAGGTTCTCGGCGCGCCCCGCTTCGACGGCGGCAGCGAAGTGGGGTGCGTAGTCAGTGTTGGGAGGGATCGAGAGGGCGTCGGCGTAGCCCTCGCGGGCGAGCGCCATGTTCACGAGCAGGCCGTCGGTGGCGCGGTGGATATAGGCCAGCAGGCGGTCGTAGACGTCGCGGGTCTCGGCACCGCCGGTCAGCAGTATCGGCGTGCCCGGTGGCAGTAATGCGGCGGTGAAGGCCGTGGCCTCGGCGCCGAAGCACTCCGCCGGCAGGTGGCCGCCGGGCTTCTCAGGCGTATCGATGCCGATGAGCCGCACACTTTCCGTGCGGCCGCCCGGGAAGACCGCCTCCACGGTGTCGCCGTCGATCACCCGGTGGATCTCGGCGCGCGCCGCCGCCGGCGGGATGCCGAAGAGCGATGTGGGATGTCGCGCCCTGATCGCCTCGACGTCGATATTGGCGAGGACGACCCCGGCGGTCTCGCTGCTGCCGGCGTCACCCGCAACGTCACCGCCGGAGGCGCAGGCGGTGCCCAGCACACTCACCACCGCCGCCGCCAGCAGCCGCAGCATCACCCCGCGGCGCCGACGCGGCGCATGTTGGGCGCCCTCACGCGGCGGGTTGCGCGCCGGCGCGGCGCCGGGCAGGGCGGTCGGCGGCCCTCTGCGCCTGCAGGATGGCGCGGGCCTCGGCGGCCCGGCGCCGCCCGATGGCCCGGGTCTCCTCGTCGAGAACCCAGGCGGCCGCCGGGACGGGACGCTCGCCGGCGGCCTCCCGAGCCCCCGGCTCGGTGAAGAGCGGTAGTTGTGTACTCATGTTTCCATTCTGTCCAGGGGGTGTGACAGTGCTCGGAGCGCAGGGCCCGCCGATCCCGTCGCCACGAGTCGGCCCGAGGCGTGATAGCGCGAACGAGCGCAGGGAATGGACGGCGCGACCCCGGCGGAGCCTCAGCCGTCACGCCCGGACCGTGACCTCCCGGGGAGTCAGAAGTGCCATTCGCCGGTTTGACGGACAGCAATAGTTACTGAAGTATAATTATAATTGGGGTCAGGCGGAGTAGACACCTCTGAGCAAGCGCATTCCTGTGCCTAGAGCTTCCAGCACCGAGATTCGTTGACCTGGGGGCGGGCCGGGGTTCACAGCCCCGGATCCCACGTCGGAAGCTGCTGGAACGAGTTCATCAGCCCATCACCCGAGTAGGTCACGGTGAGGGTCTCGGTGGCGCGGGTCATCCCCACGTACAGCAGCCGGCGCCGTTGCTCGTCCTGCGCATTCTCATCCGTGTCATCGGTGACCCAGACGTGGTTGGCGCCGCCGACGATGACGTGGCGGAACTCGAGGCCTTTGAGCAGTTGCAGTGTCGCCACTCGTACGGCACCACGTGCCTTGGCGCCACGATCGTTGAGATCCTTGGCGTTGACCGCGTCCGGGACACGTCGGACGATTTGCGTCCGCAGTTCGGCGGACCCGGAGAGTATGGCGATGTGGTCCGCCTCGGCGCCCCCTCTTCGCAATTCCTGAACCTTCGCGGCGATGCAGTCTGCTTCGGCTCGCAGGTCGGCGCAGGCAAGGATCGCTG